>NZ_JBEOXI010001194.1:0-1085 GCF_040296465.1 Streptomyces sp. NPDC002130 | reverse complement strand
CCCGTGCTGGCAGAATAACGAGCCGTGAGCAGCCTGCACGCGGTCCGGGAGGCCGACCTCGACGCGATCGCAGCGGGGGCGGTGGTCTTGGGCTGCGGCGGGGGCGGCGATCCACGCCTGTTCGTGGAGATGCTTCGTCCACTCATTGCGTCCACTTCGGTAGAGGTCGTCGCGCCGGAGAAGTTGCCCGACGGGGCACTGGTCATGCCGCTGGGAATCGTCGGATCGGCTCTGGCTTTGGAGGAGCAATTGCCATCCGGGCGTGAGTTTTCCGATACTGCAGCAGCTTTGACTCGGTGGACCGGGAAGCGTCCGACCGCAGTGATGACGTTCGAAGGCGGTGGACTCAACGCTCTTTCCGGCATTGCGGCGGCGCTGGCGTTGGGAGTTCCCGTCGTCGACGCGGACCTGCTCGGTCGGGCGATGCCGCGGCTCGATCACTTCTCTCTCGCCGCAGCCGGATTGGAATTGTGCCCGGTCACCCTCGCCCAGCCAGGCGGCCTGATCACCGTTATTGACGGAGTGGATGTGCTGGGCGCCGAGGTAGCAGTGCGCTCTCTGATCGGGCGAACCAGCGGTTGGGGCGCTCTGGCGATCGCGTCGATCGATGCGCGGACCGTGCGGGAGGCCTGTATTCCGGGAACTCTCTCCCGAGCGCACGAACTGGGGCAGCATATCGGTGCCCTCGGCAGTTGGCAGGAGATCGCCGGAAGCGCCGGAGCGCGGGTGCTGGGGACAGGCCGAGTGCGTGCGGTGCGTCGTAGCCGCCCGGGCGCAGACGATCGTCGAGGCAACGTGATTCTCGAACACGATTCTGCGGTGATGCGAGTCGAATTCGAGAGTGAATTCCTGACCGTCGCGTTGGATGGCGAGATGATCGCAACGTGCCCGGACATCGTGACGTTGCTCGACGTGCGGACCGGCGCCTTCGTCTCGTGTGAATCCGTGCACCAGGGGCACGATGTGGCCGTGTTGGTTCTTCCCGGTCCACAGTGGTGGGCGGAAGAAGTGGGCAGATTGAAAGTTGTCGGCCCGCGGGCATTCGGGATCGACCACGACGCAGTGCTGATGGAGGCGCGATGAGC
>NZ_JBEOXI010001193.1:0-1085 GCF_040296465.1 Streptomyces sp. NPDC002130 | reverse complement strand
CTGTTGGCCAGGGCGCGGACCCAAGGTTTGGTCAAGGTCGAGATTTTGGTACCGCCCGAGCTCGAAGGTTCGGTGAACACGGAGTTGGAATCGAAGCTGGAGAAGCACTTCGGGTTGGCCGAAGTGTTGATTGTGCCCGAAGCGAATTCGGACTCGGACGATCCGGACTTCGACGCGCTCGGCCGACGAGCAGCGGAAGTTCTGGTTCGTCGTCTGCAGCCATCGAGTGTTCTCGGATTTACCTGGGGCCCGGAAACCGTTGCGGTTGCAGGATCTTTGCCAGACAAGGCGGCGAAGTGCTCGGCTGTGGTACAACTTGACGGCTCCATGACGGTGACCGACTACCAAACCGGTGTCGACTTCACTATCGGCCGATGTGCACAACAGTTGCAGGCCAATCCTATTCGCCTCAATGCTCCGCTGTATGCCGACCCGGCGACTGTGGAGTCGATGCGAAACGACTCGGTCATCTCGAAGGCGCTGAAAGCTGGAACTGATTCCGACATCATGGTTTTCGGAGGCGGTGCCGTATCGACTGCCACGACCTTGTTTGCCGGTAGCTTCGTCGACTCGACCATGCTGGACGAGTTGGAAAGTCGAGGCGCTGTCGGTGAAATCGGCGGCCGTTTCTACACGATCGACGGCAATCCAGTGGAGGGGCCACTACCTGAGCGAACGGTCTCCGTCTCGCTCGACGCAGTGAAATCCTGCGATCAGACGATTCTGATTTCGGGAGGAACACACAAACGCCAGGCCGTTCTGGGCGCATTGCGCGGAGGTTTGGCAAACGTACTCGTCACCGACGTCGAGTGCGCCCAGTGGCTGCTCGAAGGCTAGCGATCTCACGAGTTTCGCTGTCCGAGCGCGCGACTGACACGCAAGTGTGAAGGAAGGTAATCCGTGAAAACAGGAAGACGAGTGTGGGGCGCTGCCGCGGCGGCGCTCTGCCTCCTGGTGTCGGGATGTGCGGGCGCTGGTGCGCTCGGTGGTTCCGGCGAACGAACAGTCACCATCGCGATGGTTTCGAACTCGCAGATGCAGGACGCCATCAAACTGGCGCCGGCTTTCGAAGCCGAGAACCCTGG
>NZ_JBEOXI010001192.1:0-1085 GCF_040296465.1 Streptomyces sp. NPDC002130 | reverse complement strand
CGGCGCGATGGGGTCTGACGCCGACTGACTGTTCGTTGACGCGCCAACCGCTGCGGGCGGACACCCCCCGACACGGCCCCTTCTGGCCGTACGCGGGTGCGGGCGGCTCGTGGCTCGCCCAGCTGCGGGCATGCGTGCCGCCTGGGGCGGCACGGGTGGGCGCGGCGGCACTCCGCTACGCCGCGGACCCACTCGGCTCCAGCGGTGACGCCTCGTCGCACACCCGCTTGACCTCAAGCTTGGTCGAGGTTGAAGAGTGGGGTTTGTTCGCGACCGGCGCTACGACTGGAGTGTTCATGAGCCGTCGAACCGAGCAGCACCCCGACCTCGCCGACCCTCGCATCGGTGCTCCCTTCTTCAGCACCTGGCGGGTGGGAACCCCCGAGCGGCAGCGGCAGACCGCGGAGGTGATCGGGCGGACTTGGGAGCGGCGGCCCTGGCCGACCAGGGATCTGCTGGGATATCACGTGTACGCGGAGCAGGACGGGTCCACGCTGATGCACTACTCGCAGTGGACCGGCGAGCAGGCCTACGAGTCCTTCGTCGCAACTCACCGGCAGGAGCGCGTCGACGAGATCGACACCGCCGTGCCGGGGATCGAGCGGGTCTGGCTCGGGCGGTACCGGCGCTACCGGAGCCGTGAGCGCGCTGTGGGGGAGACGCGGGTGCCGGGCCTGATCGTGACCGTGCGGGTCGACTTCGAGAGTGCGGCCGAGGAGCGCCGGGAGGAATGGGTCGACCTTGTGCTGAAGGCCGTGGACGGCGATCCGCAGGGGCATGCCGGGCTGGTGTCCGCGCACTTCCACCTCAGTACGGATGGTGGGCATGTACTGAACTACGCGGAGTGGGAAAGTGCCGGGGCTTACGAGGAGGCCCTGGCGGCGCCGTCGACCAACTCCTGGGAGCGGGTGCGGACGTATCCGGGGCTGAAGGGCGTCACCGGCAGCCGGTACGAGCACGTTCTGGGGCTGGTGCCGGATTGATCGGGCGCGTGGGACCGGCCGGGCGGGGCATCCAGGCCGTGGTCGCCGGCTCCGACAAGGGCCTGGTCGTCGTCCCCGAAGTCCGCATCACCTTCACCCTGC
>NZ_JBEOXI010001191.1:0-1087 GCF_040296465.1 Streptomyces sp. NPDC002130 | reverse complement strand
CCACGGGTCGGTCTCGTAGACGTAGCCGAGGGACACCTCCTCGCAGGACAGCCAGGTGTTCCACGGGGTCTTGCCGCCCGCGCAGTTCTGGCGGGCAGTTCGACATCTCGAAGTTGGTATCGTTCAGCCGAGGGGTTTCGGAGAGGTTGTCCGGCGGTGTTGCCTATCTGATGAAGAAGAACGGCGTCGACGTCATCTCAGGCGCCGCGAAGTTGGTGGACAAAGGCGTCGTATCCGTGGGAGGACAGACGTATCGAGCCGACCACGTGATCATTGCAACCGGCGCCCGTCCGCGTTCGATTCCCGGGGTTGTCCCCGACGGTGATCGGGTGTGGACATACTTCGACGCACTCGTCCCCAAGGAGCTGCCGAAGTCGATGCTCGTGATCGGGTCCGGCGCGATCGGAGTCGAATTCGCCAGCCTGTACCGCGATCTCGGCACCGAGGTGACCATTGTCGAGATGGCACCACACATCATGCCGGTCGAGGACGAAGAGATTTCGGTGTTCGTTCGCAGGCAGTTCGAGAAGCGTGGCATCACGATTCACACCGGAGCCTCGGTGTCGGCCGTGACTGTCGGAGCCGATGCCGTCGAGGTGAGCGTGCAGACGAGCGACGGTGTCCAGACGTTGACCGTGGACCGGGTGTTGGTGGCGGCCGGGATCACCGGCAACGTCGAGGATCTGGGGTTGGAGGCTCTGGGCGTCGAGATCGAGCGCGGTGCGATCGTCACGGACCAGTGGTGCCGTACCAGTGCTTTCGGGATCTACGCCATCGGTGACGTTGCGGGCGCTCCATGTCTGGCGCACAAGGCGAGTCACGAAGCTGTCCTGTGCGTCGAGAAGCTCGCGGGCGTGACCGATGTTCATCCGCTCGATCGCGACTACGTTCCGGGATGCACGTATGCCCGCCCACAGGTGGCGAGTCTGGGTCTGACGGAGAAGCAGTGCGCCGGTACGGGTCGCACGCTGCGGGTCGGACACTTCGACCTTCAGGCGAACGGCAAGGCATTGGCGATCGGCGAGGCCGAAGCCAGCCCCCCAAACGGTTCGCCAAGGACACCGTGCTCATCGTCGACGGCACCCTG
>NZ_JBEOXI010001190.1:0-1087 GCF_040296465.1 Streptomyces sp. NPDC002130 | reverse complement strand
CGGCGTGGCCGTCACGCTGGTGCTCGGTGTGGCGCCGCAGTACTTCCTGGATCTGGCGGGGCAGGCGGGGGGGTCTTGATCTGCTCGACATCGCCCTTCGCCGTGACGACGACGCCGCGCGCGTCAGATACGGTCTGACGGTCGGTCGCGACTGCGGATGCTGCGGACTCCACAGCCAGCCGATCCTCCGCAACCTGAGCCGCATCGGACGCAACATCTTGGATCCCCGCAGCGGTCTGGACTGCCGCGTCGGCGGCGTCCTCGGCTCGCCCTGCTGCCTCGTTCGCTTCGGTGATCGCGGGGACAGCGACGGTGATGTCTGCGCCCTGCGACATGTCGAAGACCAGGTTGTCCCCGGAGAGGGTGATGCCGTCGACGTTTCTACCCGGCGGACCCGGAACGGTCGAATCCTTGCCCGGAGGACCCTCAAGCGGAACGAGGACTCCCCCGCTGGGAGTCGATTCCGTTCCAAGATCGATGCGTTCACCGTCACTGCCTACGAGAATCACTGCGCATTCACCTTCTTCACCTGCCCGGTCTGGAGTTCCTGCTCGGTGGTGGGCGTGGTTGTTGTGTCCTTGAGCATGAGCCAGTACTTTGTGCGCGGTTTGACGGTCGCCACAATCTCGGACTCGATCTTCAAATGTGCGACGTGCCCGGTGATCTCGAATCCCCATCGGATTTGCGCTGGACCGGGATCACCGATCAGGAAATACAGCTCAAGACCTGCGGGGAACTCTGAGTCGTCGTCGAATCGGTACCAGTAGACGAAGTCGCCGACAGTCGGCAGGTTCAGAGCTCCGGTGGGAGTTGGCCGTCGGATATCCGGCATCAGTTCACCTCCGGAATCATTGCGTAGAAGTCTCGAATGATCTGAGCTGTATCGGGATCGATGTTTGCGGATGCGCTCGTGATCGGAATCTCCAGATCAGCGAGTCGCTGAAGAATCTCGGCCGACGTGACGCCGAGTTCCTGCGCAAGCGCATAGACCATGCCTGGCCTGCCTCGAACCGCTCGACGTGCCCGCCGGCACGAAGACGGAGCTGGTCGCGCTGCTCAACGGCGTCGTGACGACGTACACCGGGAA
>NZ_JBEOXI010001189.1:0-1088 GCF_040296465.1 Streptomyces sp. NPDC002130 | reverse complement strand
GGCTGACTTTGCGGAACCTGGTTCTGCGGTGCCGGAGCCTTGACTGGGTTCTGAACAGCCGGGTTCTGAGCACTCGGGTTCTGAGCAGGAGCCTTCGGCGCCTGAGACGGCTGACCCTGAGGCTGGCCTGACGGCTGGGGTCCGCGCTGCCACGGCGGTGCCTGGCTGCCACGAGCCTGATTGGCAACCGGTTGCGGCGGAGCCTGACCATCACCCTTCGCCGGAGTTACCGGCGCAGCCGGAGCCACTGAAGGAGCGGAAGGAGCTTGACCCTTGGCCGCACCCGCGGCGTCGGAAGCCCCACCCGCCGGCTTCTGAGCCGACGGGCCGCGAGGCGGCTCCGGCGCCTTGGGCGCCGGAGCTGCCTCGGAAGCTTTGGGTCCGCCGTCCGCTGGAGCTGCAGGTTTCGAGGTCTGCGGCCCCGCCGGAGCAGTTGCCTGCTCCGGCTTCGGTGGCACCTGACCTGAAGGGCTTTCGCTCTTCCGGTCACTGCCCGGCTGGTTGGGAGTGCTCACTAGGACTCCTTAGCTCCATCGGCATTGTCTGCGTTGTCGGTGGTCTCTGCAGCGAGCTCTTCGGGCTCGTCGGCGTTGCGCGCAATCGCGAGCAGTGTGTCGCCTTCGCCGAGGTTCATCAGACGCACGCCCTTGGTCTGGCGTCCCGCCTTACGAACCTGCTTGGCAGCCGTCCTGATGACGCCGCCGCCCGAGGTGATCGCGTACAGCTCGTCGTCGTCGTCGACGATGAGCGCACCGACCAGAGTGCCACGTTTCTTGTCGTACTGAATCGTGAGTACGCCCTTGCCGCCGCGACCCTGCACCGGGTAATCCTCCATGCCGGTTCGCTTGGAGTAACCGCCCGAGGTGGCGACCAGGAGGAACGTTCCTTCACGAACGACGTTGAGCGAAAGCAGCTCGTCGTCGCCGTTGAAACGCATGCCCTGGACACCGGAAGTGGCGCGGCCCATCGGACGCAGTGCCTCGTCGGTGGCAGAGAAGCGGATCGATTGGCCCTGTGCCGAGACCAGGAGCAGGTCGTCGTCGGCGGAGCAGAGAACAGCGCCGACCAGTTCGTCCTCACCACGCAGG
>NZ_JBEOXI010001188.1:0-1089 GCF_040296465.1 Streptomyces sp. NPDC002130 | reverse complement strand
CCGGCGTCGGTGCCGAGCTGTCACTGAACGGGCTGAAACTTCCCGGTCTCACGATGACCGGCCCGAGGCCCGGCGGGTTCGGTGACCTCAACGATCGGACCTATCAGATCTGCGCGCCCAGTGACGGTATCTGCGACGCTCCGGCCGCCGCTCTCAATCCGACCAACTGGCTGAGTTCGGCGCCGCGCCTGCTCGAGTACTACAACAACCCTGTGCACGCGATGTACAACTCCTTCCAAGTCGATCCGAACGGCACGACGGCCACCCAATGGATGGCACAGTGGGCTGCGGAGAAGATCGACGCTGCACCGACGCCGCCCCACAGTTGAGTCACCGCCGCACTGTTGATTCGTCACAATCGGGCGTCTCGGGAGTTCGCTCGCGGGTAATCTGCTCGTTTGGTCCCGGTAGAGTGCTGCACGGTCCGGGGGCTTCCTCTACAGTGCTGTCACGTAAGTGACTGGCGAGTAGGTTCGATTTGTCCGAGTTTGTAGTTCGAGTACGACGTACGTGTCCATCACAGGAGAATCGTTATATGAGTTCCACCCACGGCAGCGATGCCCTACGCAAATTCCGGTTTGCGGCCGGTGGCGAGGGCAACGCCGAAGAGGGTGGTGCGCGACGCTTCGTCAAGCTTGCGCAGAAGGCCGAGGAACTCGGCTACGACTCGTTCATGATTCCGGATCACCTGGGTAATCAGGTCGGCCCGATTGCCGCTCTGGGAGCGCTCGCGGTGGCCACGGACAAGATTCGTCTCGGCACTGCCGTGTTGGCCAACGGCTTCCGTCATCCTGCTGTGCTCGCGAAGGACGCGGCGACCATCGACGTGCTGTCCGGTGGTCGACTCGAACTCGGTATCGGCGCAGGCTGGATGAAGGAAGAGTTCGACAAGGGCGGTATCGCCTACGAAAGCCCCGGCGTTCGAATCGAGAAACTCGAGGAGTCTCTGCAGATTCTCGACACACTGCTGCGCGGGCAGGAATGCACTTTCGAACCCTGCACTGTGCACGACTCGAGCGTGCACCGCACGACGGCCGAGACCGATCAGTGCGCCAGCCGCCGGATCGCTACGGACTGCGGGTTGCCGGC
>NZ_JBEOXI010001187.1:0-1090 GCF_040296465.1 Streptomyces sp. NPDC002130 | reverse complement strand
AGTTCGATGGAGGGCATGGATGAGTCGGCGCATGCGGGACACGGCGTCGGGATGGCCGAGATGCCGGTAATGATGTCGGCCGACGACATGACCGCCCTCACCGATGCCAGTGGCGCGGAGTTCGACAAGTTGTGGCTGACGATGATGATCGAGCACCACAAGGGTGCCATCACCATGTCCCAGACCGAGCTCGACAACGGGCTCGATCCATCGGCGGAGAAGATGGCAGAAGCTATCATCGCCGGTCAGCAGGCGGAAATCACTCAGATGGAAGCGATGTTGAAGGGGAGTTGAGCGATTGACGTTGGCCGCGTGACCTTGCTCGGTGGCTGAGCCGGGCATACGTTCGAGGCTGATGGCTTGACCGCTGCAGTGCCGGAATCACACGCGAGGGGATGACCGCCACATGGATCACAGTCAGATGGACCATAGCGAGATGGACCACAGCCAGATGAACCACAGTCAGATGGAGCATGGGGCCCACGGTGGTCACGGGGATCACGTCGCACAGTTCCGGACGTTGTTCGCAGTCATGCTGGTAATCGCAGTTCCGGTTGTTGCGGCAGATGCGATGTTCGCTGATCTGGTCGGGTACACCCTTCCGGAAAACTCTCTGGTGGAATGGATCTCGCCGGTACTCGGCACGGTGATGTACTTCTGGGGCGGCAAGCCGTTCCTCACCGGCGCTGTCGCCGAAATCCGTTCTCGGCAACCCGGAATGATGCTTCTGATCGCACTTGCCATCACCGTTGCCTTCTTCGCGTCTTGGGCTGCAAGTCTGCACTGGGTGGATCACACTCTTGATTTCTGGTGGGAGCTCGCGCTCCTGATCGTGATCATGTTGTTGGGTCACTGGATCGAGATGCGTTCGCTCAGTCAGACTTCGAGCGCCTTGGACTCTCTTGCCGCTTTGCTTCCCGACGAGGCCGAACGGGTGGTGGGGGAGTCGGTGGAAACCGTGCCCACCGCAGCTCTGGCTACCGGCGGTACGGCTCGTGCCCAGCTCACCGGTGCTCCGCTCGCCCTGGCCAGCGCCCTGCGCAAGCTCGAACTCGGCACGAAGCAGCTCCCGCTGCCGCCCGAGCCGCGC
>NZ_JBEOXI010001186.1:0-1091 GCF_040296465.1 Streptomyces sp. NPDC002130 | reverse complement strand
GCCGACCTCGAAGCGATGGTCGAGCAATTCTTCTCCGAGAAGTCCGGCACCGAGGTGGTAGCGCAGGCGGAGATCGACGGTCTGCCCACCGGATTGTGGTATGCGGCAGTGGAACTGGGGCTGCCGCTGGTCGGTCTTCCCGAATCTGCCGGTGGTTCCGGTGGCTCGCTCCTCGACGCCGTGACTGTCCAGCGCGCGGCGGCGAGGCACGCTGCGCCGCTGCCGCTCGCCGAGACGTACCTCGCGGGCAGGCTGGCAACAGCGGGCGGGTTACCCGTGCCCTCCGGAATCGCAACGGTCGCCCCGGGTTCGCCGCGCGACGATGTGCGCCGGACCGACGACGGTTTCCTGTCGGGAACCTTTCACGACGTGCCGTGGGGTAGTGCCGCATCAGTGCTGGCAGCAGTTCTCGGTGATCGCGTCGTACTCCTTGACATCTCCGACGCCGAGATCGGTGGCGGAACGGATCTTGCGGGGCAACCGCGTGAGAGTCTGACGTTCTCCGAAGCGCGTACCGTTGACGGTGAAAACCCGGTTGATCCCCGAATTCTCGGTAGACTCGGCGCATTCTTGCGTTCGGTGCAGATGGCGGGAGCCATGGAGGCGGTGTCGACGTTGACCCGGCGCTACGTGTCGGAGCGGGTGCAGTTCGGCAGGCCCGTCGCGCAATTTCAAGCCGTCCAGCAGCACGTCGTCACTCTCGCGCAGATGGCATCGATGTCGACGCTGGCTGTGGATCGCACTGCGCATGCGCTCACCAGTGGTGACGCCGACTTCGAAGTGTACGCAACCAAATTGGTGATTTCGCAGAATGCGCTAGCGAGCGTACGCGCCGCCCACCAGGCGCACGGTGCGATCGGCATGACCCGCGAGTACCGCTTGCAACAACTCACCCGTCGACTGCATGCCTGGAGATCGGAGTTCGGCGACGAAATCGCACTGGCGACGCAGCTCGGAACGGCCGTCGCGGCGACGCCCTCCTTGCCCCGCTTGATCACCGACCCGCAACCGACCTTGGAGCTGAAATCATGACCGTCGACCCCAGCCGCCCAGCCGATGCACTGATGACCGAGGCAGACCCCGAGAACGTG
>NZ_JBEOXI010001185.1:0-1095 GCF_040296465.1 Streptomyces sp. NPDC002130 | reverse complement strand
GTCCGCCGTGGTCGAAGACAACTGCTTCCACGCCGGCAGCCTTGGCGCGCTCGGCGATCAGCTGACCGACCTTCGCGCTCGCAGCCTTCTTGTCGCCTTCTGCCACGCGCACGTCTGCTTCGATGGTCGACGCGGAGGCCAGGGTGTGGCCGGCCAGGTCGTCCACGAGCTGGACGTGGATGTGGCGCGAGGACCGGTTGACGACCAAGCGGGGACGCTCGGGCGTGCCGGAGACCTTCTTGCGGAGACGGAAGTGACGACGCGTCTTCGAGAGACGACGCTTGGTGGACGCATCCTTGCCCAGCGGAATCCGCTTGGCTTTCTGGTTTGCAGTCTGGCTCATATCACTTACCCGTCTTTCCGACCTTGCGGCGGATCTGCTCACCCTCGTAACGCACGCCCTTACCCTTGTACGGGTCCGGACGACGGAGACGACGGATGTTGGCCGAGATCTGCCCGACCTTCTGCTTGTCGATGCCGGACACCGAGAACCGGGTGGGCGACTCGACGACGAAGGTGATGCCTTCAGGAGCCTCGATCGGCACCGGGTGGCTGAAGCCGAGCGCGAACTCGAGGTCCTTACCCTTCAGTGCCACACGGTAACCAACACCGTGGATCTCCATCTTCTTCGTGTAACCCTCGGTGACACCGGTGATGATGTTCGCAACCAGGGTCCGCGACAGACCGTGCAGCGCGCGGCTACGACGCTCGTCGTCGGGGCGCGTGACGCTCAGCGAGCCGTCCTCTGCCTTTTCGATTGCGATGGGCTCGGAGATGGTCAGCGCGAGGGTGCCCTTGGGACCCTTGACGGTGACATCCTGGCCGCTGATCGTGACGTCAACGCCCGCGGGGACGGTGACCGGAATCTTTCCAATACGCGACATTGTGGTGGCCTCCCTTACCAGACGTAGGCGAGGACTTCCCCGCCTACTCCTTGATTGGCCGCCTGGCGATCGGTGAGCAGACCGGACGACGTGGAGATGATGGCCACGCCGAGGCCTCCGAGGACCTTGGGCAGGTTGGTGGACTTCGCGTAAACCCGGAGACCGGGCTTGGAAACGCGACGCACGCCGGCGAGGCTACGCTCGCGGCTGG
>NZ_JBEOXI010001184.1:0-1095 GCF_040296465.1 Streptomyces sp. NPDC002130 | reverse complement strand
ACAGTGACCCGAATGGTCTGGGGAGTACCGGAGAATTTGGGACTGGATTTTTCGACACGTGTCCCGCGAGAGACAGAGTAGACGCTGTCTACGCGGGTTGTCTAGTTCGCGCTGGGATGAGTTTGCTGATTCGCGTGACGGCGATGCCTGCCCGCTTGATCACGCCAGGTCGAGCGAACTCCCCCGCTTCGATCAGCGATTCGATTCTCGACCACGGAACGATCTTCCGGAATGCGGCGCATTGGGAGGAGTAGTTCGGTCCCGCCGACTTGATCGCATCGATTCCCCGCTCGAGCACAGCGCGCTCCTCACCGAGCGCCTCGGCGAGCCACAGTAGACCTGGGGCGCAGCGTAAATGGTTGTAGGCGAACTTCGCGTCGCGGTCTGTGTGCTTCCGGTTGTAGGCGCCGGGGGTGTTGTACTCGCCCCAGAAGCCGAGCAAGTGCTCCTTCTGCGAGGAATACCAGACCGCGCTGTCTCGGCTGCGCGGCTCGAAGGCATCCGTTACCGGCTGTGCGGCTTGCAAAGAATCAATCACAGTCACCAGCTGTGCGAGTTCCATTTTCACCTCCAACCAATCGACAAGCAAGCATGAAGCTACGTTGCTTGGGGCTAGTCATCACCGTCCAAGGCCGCTTCTCCGGACCCTAATTCGAACGGTTCGAGCGGTCGTCCGTGAAGGGTCGCGTTGCGCATATGCTTTGCCTGTTTCAAGAGGCTCGTAATCGTATCCTCCGAAACGCCAGATTCGCGCAAACTAGTTTCGAGCGCAGCAAAGTCAAGGTCCGCTAGCTGGGAAGCGCGTGACCTTGTGGGTCTGCACCAGAGTCAGTGCCTCGAACAGCTCGTCGAGTGTGCCGAAGCCGCCCGGCAGGCAGATGAATGCCTGGGAGTACTTCACGAACATCGTCTTGCGTGCGAAGAAGTAACGGAAGTTGATTCCGAGATCCACCCACTCGTTGAGTTCCTGCTCGAACGGCAGCTCGATGCCGAGGCCGATCGAGTATCCACCGGCCTCGCTGCAACCGCGGTTGGCAGCCTCCATGACTCCTGGTCCACCGCCGGTGATGACGGCGTACCCGGCTTCGGCCAACG
>NZ_JBEOXI010001183.1:0-1096 GCF_040296465.1 Streptomyces sp. NPDC002130 | reverse complement strand
GTGTGCCTCGCCACGACCGTCGAATCGTCTGGCGATGTGTTCGGCCAACGGTAGGCACCTGGTGATGAGTGCGGTGCGCACTCGTTCGTACTCGGGGCTGTGTGGCTCGAGGGTCCGCATTTCCTCGAAAACTGGTATGACGTCCCGATATTCGTCGGTGGACCGCCGACGCGGGCGTGACGGGCCGTCTGCGGAAGCGGTCACAGGCGCCCGCTGAGGGCCTTGGTGAACTTCATGGTCGTGATGTAGCCGACGCCGCCGAGGTTCTCTTCCTGATCGAGCGAAATCGAATCGGTGAGTTCGGTGAGGATGTGCCACCCGAACGAACGCTGACTGCTGTCCTCGTACTCCGTGGTCGTCGTGGACACGGACACGTGCAATTGCGGGGGCGTGAAGACGAACCGACACACCAGAACCGAATCAGGCGCAGCGCGAACGATCAGATGCGAACAGATTTCGTCCATGGCCAGTTTGATGTCGGCGATGGCGTCGAGGTCGAAGTTTTCCTGAATGGCAACGGTGGCGGCCAGTGCACGCAAAATCGACAGCTGATCGAGAGTCGCTTGAATCCTCAACTCCACGACGGGCTGAGTCTGATCTTGATCGGGCTCGAGTGCGCTGAGGTGTGCCATAAGTTCTCCGGATCGTCGTACCAGGGGTCCCCGTGAAGTCTGGTGCCGAGAACGATACCCATCCCGACCTTCACAGTGACCCCCGAACACGAAATTTGGTCGATGGTGGTGCCGGGGTAAACGACACAGTTCTGCTCACGACCGTTGGCGATCGCAACATCGGATTACCTCGCGGAACCGCAGACCAAACCACATTTTTGTTCGGAACACCGAAACGAATGGTCGCAACGCACTTGTGACGTCCGTCATGCTGGCGTACTGTTTCAAACCGAGGTTGAGCACACAGCCGATGAGGGATTTATCCGTATTTCTGGAGACCCGTTCATCGTGCGTCTCCTTCGGAGGTCCCTTCTCTTTTGCAGAGTGTAAACCGTTGCGGGATGGGAGAACCATGACTGTTGTTCCAGGATCATCTATTTCAGGCTTTACGAACGCGGCGAAGGGATCGGTAGACTACGGACCTC
>NZ_JBEOXI010001182.1:0-1096 GCF_040296465.1 Streptomyces sp. NPDC002130 | reverse complement strand
GGTCCCCGAGGCGAATCCGGGGTGGTTGAGGACCTGCCGGGCCAGGCGGGGGTCCGCCACGACCCAGCCGCGTTCAGCAGTTGTGGTCGGTGGTCATCACCGATCCGGAATCGGGCAAAGAGGTCGCGCGCGGTCAGGTGCGCTTGCAGAACGTACCGCTGCCGAAGTAGGTCAGTCCCAGATTCCCGAGTCGATGTTGAGCGAGATTCTTTTGAGCAGTGCCGTCAACTGGGCACGTTCGTCCTCGTCGAGTCCGGTCAGTACTTGACGGTCTCGCTCGACGCGTCGGGGAAACTCTGCCTCGACCAAGGCTCGGCCGGCATCGGTGAGTTGAAGCAGAACCACTCGCCCGTCGTGTTCGAAACGCTGACGCTCGACGTAGCGCAGTTTGGCCAGGCGATCCGCATGTTTTGTGGTGGCGGCGCCGCTGACCATCGTGACGGCGGTGACTTCGCTCGCCCGCAGGGGACGGTCGCTGCGAGCGAGCGCGCTCATCACGTCGAATTCGGCGCGAGAGACCCCGCTGGACGCCAGTGCGCGGTCGAGCTGGTGAAGAGACTGCGCGTTGCGATTCGATCCAGGTCACCAGGAACTCACCGGGTGCGAAATTGCAGCGACGCTGAATAGCGGCGATCAGTTTCACGTCGTGTAAGTGGCCGTCACCGAAGTTGAATGCGACGATGGAGTTGCACATGAACTCGGCTTCGCGCAGCGAATACGTGTTGATGTCGTCGCCGAGGTGTCTGATCATCAGAGAGAACAGCGCACGCCCTTGGCTGTGCATGGAACGCCAGCCCAACAGCTGATGCAGAACGACGTCGGACACGTCCTCGGGGTACATCGTCATCAACTGATTGCGCGTATCCGGCGACGGACGCTTGATGAACTGGTCGATCTTGGCTTCAGCGCCCGGCGCGAATGCCCACGTCGCGGATGCCCAGTTGCCGGCGTACTGACGCATCGACGGCAGGAAGGACACCAGATCTGGTCGGAGGTTTCCGAGGATCGGGAAGAAGGCAAGGGCTGCAATGATTCCCGCGGTGATCCACGGAGAGGACATAGCGCCGAGGCCGTAGCCGTCCCACGCAGGGAAGCC
>NZ_JBEOXI010001181.1:0-1096 GCF_040296465.1 Streptomyces sp. NPDC002130 | reverse complement strand
GGCCCCCGACGATGTAGAACTGGCCGATCCGCAGGATCTGGATCTTCAGTACGTTCGGTACCCATCCGCCCGGTGGCAACAGGCCGACCGGAACGACTACGAGCTTGGGGGCCTGTGCATCCTGAAGCCATTGAGGCACAGGGGCATCCATGCCGCCCAGTGCGTCGATCATGGGGTTCCTGGTGCCCTCGGGGAAGATCGGAATTGCCGGTCCGTCCTCGACGCTTCCGGCGCTCATCGCCGCGCCGATCGCTGCCGGCGCGGTGCGATGCTCGCGCCCATCCGGAGTGAATCTCCCACTCACCACCTGATTTGCCATGTCCAGGTACATGATCCGACTGTCGACGCCACCGGTGACGGTTTCGGACGCCGCGTGGAAGGCAGTTTGAGCCGCCGCGACCTGGCGCAGTCCGATGATGCGTGCGTTCTCGAATTCGTCGTCGGTCGGTCCACGTCCGGGTTCGAGGAAGAGGTTGGGTGACATGTCGCCGCTGTTGGTCTGCGGAAATGCGGCGATGAAGCTGGTGTCGCCGTCGAGGTAGCGCACGCCCTGGTCGTCGTGCTCCCAGAAGTACGCCGCGGCGCCCTTGTTGTCGCCGGAGATGAGATGGTTCTCGTTCGTGAGCGAGGCGCAGTGGGTGGCGAACCAGTTGATCGCCCCGATGTCTTTGCTGCCCCGGCTGATTCGCATGACCCGCATGTGGTGATCGTTGCCGCCGGGGTAGTAGGCCTTGTCCTCTTCGGGATTGAGATCGAACGCCACTCGTGATCGGTTGACGCTCGCGTCGGTGAGATCGGACCGGCCGAAACGTACCGTGCCGGGCGCCAGGTTCTCGTGGGCAGCGCTGATCGCCTCGACCATGCCGTTGACCTCGGCTTCGAACACTTGCAATTCGAAGCCGAGAACTGCGAGGTTGTAGGCGTAGTTGTGCGAGGCCCCACCACATGCCGCGTGTGAATGGATGGCCGTCAACATGACGTTGCGTTCGGTGTAGATATCGCCGAATTTCCCAGCCAGCCGGCGTAGGACCTCGTCGTGAACGGACTGGAAGATCATGCAGTTGTCGACGCACACGTAGGCGACCCGCGACCCGCC
>NZ_JBEOXI010001180.1:0-1097 GCF_040296465.1 Streptomyces sp. NPDC002130 | reverse complement strand
CGCGCTCCTGTGCGTATCTGGCGGCCTCCAGGACCGGTTTGTTGGCCGGTTGCGGTCACCTGTCCGTCTTCCGGCAGTGAGCCGTCGATGATCGAGCCTTCGATCTGCTCGGCGATCTGCTGGAACAGTGGTCGTCCGTCGTCGATCACGATGATCGATGCCCGGTGTTCACTGGTTCATTACTCATGTAATGAACCATAGAACGTCGTGGGGCATGTTGGCAATGAGATCGCGGAATCTGGCACCGATGACTTGGGTCTCCGAGCGCTACCTATCGGGACATTCATCGCAGAGGCTGATGGAACAGCTTGCCGGGTCGGAACAGCTGTCGGTGCCGCATTGGAGCGAGCCGGTCATGTTGTCAGCGCTTGCTCCGCCGTCTCCAGCGCCTCGGTTGCCCGCGCTGTGAAGCGGCTTCCCGATACCGAAATTCTTCCGGCTGCGGACGTCGCAGCTCGCTCCGAACTGCTGATTCTCGCAGTTCCTGACGACCAGCTTGCGGATCTTGTTCGAGGTCTCGCGGCCACCCAGGCCGTCAAGCCGGGCACGCTCGTCGCCCATACGTCCGGTGCCAACGGCATCGCGATCCTGGCCCCGCTGACCGAACTGGGCGCGCTGCCCTTGGCCATCCATCCGGCGATGACGTTCACCGGTCACGACGAGGACACTGCGCGTCTGTCGTCGGCATGCTTCGGAATCACTGCTGCCGACGACATCGGATACGCGATCGCGCAGTCACTGGTTCTCGAGATCGGCGGCGAGCCCGTCCGAGTACGCGAGGAGAACCGCGCGCTCTACCACGCGGCACTGGCGCACGGCAGTAATCACCTGGTCACGCTCGTAGTCGACGCCGTCGAGGCGCTGCGAGCGTCGTTGCAGGGCGACGAGCTGCTCGGTCAGCAGTTGGTCGACGGAGATCCGGGTGGGGTGGCCGAGCGTGTCCTGCAGCCGCTGCTGTCGGCGGCCTTGGACAACGCGCTACGACGCGGTCCCTCGGCGTTGACCGGCCCGGTGGCACGCGGTGACGCTGCTGCCGTCGACACACATTTGCGCGTACTGACAGACCTGGATCCGGAGCTCGCTGCCGGCTATCGAGC
>NZ_JBEOXI010001179.1:0-1097 GCF_040296465.1 Streptomyces sp. NPDC002130 | reverse complement strand
GACGGCACGAAGTACCGAGCCTGGGCAGAAGATCAGCAACACGAACGCCGAGCGAAACCCGGCCATCTTCTCGCGCCGTTGCTCGTGCTCATGTTCGCGGTCGCGACGCTGGTGTGGTTGCCCTTGACGACTGCCGCATGCTCGATAGTCGTCGCAGGATTGCTGTTCGGCACTGTCCTGCAAGCCAGTTCGCATTCGACAGACACAGCTCGAGGAGTTCACGATGAAGCCCGAACTATCGACTGACCTCATCACCTCCGAGTGGTCCGCAAACGGAGCGGTCGTCGTGTGTATCGACGGATCCCCTCTGCGCCATGACGTGATCACGTGGGCGGCCGAGTTCGCGCATCGCCACAGTCTCTGGATGCGAATTGTTTTCGTAGCTCCGACCACCGCCGATCCGAACACCTCGGCGTCACCGACCGGCCTGTTCATGGAAGCCATTCAGATCGCCGAGTCGGTGTCGCCAGATCTTCGGATCCGGACCGATCTGATCTCCGGGGAGAACACCGCAATTCTCACCGCGCTGACCGCTGAGGCCGCCTTGATCGTCACACCACAGGACGATCTCGCTGCCCCTGCCCCGAGGTGTTCGTTCGCAAAAGTCGGAACACCGCGTGAAAGCATCGCTGCGGCAGCCTTGCCCGTTGTCGTCGGTTTGGACGGAAGCGCCTACAGCGAAAGCGCTCTGGCCATCGCATTCAAGGAAGCAGAGGCAGCGAACACCGAACTGGTCGTCGTGCACGCAGCGCCGCCAGAGGCCGAGCTGCGTCGAGACTTCGCATCCGGGCACGCGCCCCAGCACTCGACGCCGCTGACGTGGCAACTGTCGGGTTGGGCCACGCTCTACCCTGGCGTCGCCATCCGTCAGATCGAGTTCGACGGCCCCTCAGTTGCCATTCTTGAACAACTCTCTACCGAGGCACGGCTTCTCGTCGTGGGTCGGCGTGGGCGAGGTTCGTTCGACGACGCCGGCCTCGGCACCACGAGCAGTGCGATGATTCGAAAAGCACACTGCCCGGTCACCGCACCGAGCAGCGGGTCCGGGCGGGCGACCACACGCTGGTCATCGGCCGCGTGCTGACGGCAGGGGTGCC
>NZ_JBEOXI010001178.1:0-1097 GCF_040296465.1 Streptomyces sp. NPDC002130 | reverse complement strand
ACTTCATCTCGAGCTACATCGACGGCTTCTACCCGAACCTGAGCGTCGGGTACCACCTCAGTGTGGTGTGACTGCAGCAGTCGTCATAAGTAATCCATCTGCCACTCAGACGCACTTGTTCTTGGACATTCGTCCGGCGCGCGGGGATTGTTGAACGCAGCCCCGCACGACCAGGCACACGCCCCGCTGCCGGTGGCCCGAAAATCAACGGGAGAGGGAAAACCACAGTGCGACTACCCAACCAGTTTCTGATCTACGTCAGCGATGCCGCCTCCGCAGCAGCGTTCTACGGCGAATTGTTCGACGCGAAGCCTGAGGTCCTCAGCCCTCGGTACATGACCTTCGACCTCGGCGGCGGTGTGGTCCTTGCACTGTGGAGCGGCAAGTCCCGCGACCTCGATCCCGCGACACCGCGCAATTTCGAAGTCGGCATCTTGGTCGACGGCGGGAGCAGCGAAATACGCGCGATCCACGACGAGTGGGTAGCCAAGGGCGTCGAGGTCGTCGAGGAGCCGAATGAAGATGTCTTCGGTCTGACATTCGTCATTTCAGATCTGGACGGAAACCGCGTCCGCGTAGCGCCCGCAGATCACTGAGCACTCAACCCTTGATCTCGCCGTATCTACGGAGGGCTTCCTCACGCTCTTGCGCATGGTCGACGATCGGATCCGGGTAGTCGACCGGGCGCATCGCCTTCAGCGAGTGGACCGCTTTCCCGGGAACATCGCGGAGTTCGGGAACCCACCGGCGGACGTATGTGCCGTCGGGATCGAACTTCTCCCCCTGCGTGATCGGGTTGAAGACGCGGAAGAACGGCGAAGCGTCCGTGCCAGACCCGGCAGTCCACTGCCATCCGTGCTGATTGGAGGCCAAGTCACCGTCCACCAGATGCGACATGAAGTACCGTGCGCCGCGCCACCACGGAATGTGCAGGTCCTTCACCAGGAAAGACGCGACGATCATTCGCACCCGATTGTGCATCCAGTTCTCGGCTGCGAGTTGCCGCATGCCGGCATCGACGATCGGGAAGCCGGTCTTGCCCTCACACCAGGCTTTGAAAGCGGAGTCTGCGTCGGCTCCGCCATCGTGACGTAAAC
>NZ_JBEOXI010001177.1:0-1097 GCF_040296465.1 Streptomyces sp. NPDC002130 | reverse complement strand
CGCAGGGCGAGGTCGCCGAGCTGAAGGACAACATCAACCTGATGGTGGCCAACCTGCGCGAGACGACCCGCGCCAAAGGCTGGCTGAGAGTGATGCTGCTCGGGCGGCTTCTCCCGCGGCGTGCTCGACCTTCTGATGTGCCTGGCGGTTGATGCCGTACGCGTACATCCAACCGAGTAGGACGAGGAGGACGACGATCGCGAGGCACAACTCGATGGTTGCATCTCCTCGATCGTTTGAGCGGGCGCGATTGATCCACTGGTTCAGCTTCATCCGACACCTCCGGGATTGGTCACGCGCTCAGTGGGTTTGGTGTGGTCGACGGTGATAGCGAATTCCAGCCCCGGTACGAGGGTCGGGGACTTTCCGGTGATCGTGACGGTGCTTTCGCGGAGTGTCTTGTTCACCGACACGACCGGTGCTTGAAGGTCACCAGATCCGGATTTCGCGATGCACGCGTTCGCTGCAGCGAGCCCGAGCGCCTGGTTCCCTTGCTGGGAACGTGTGGCTTGCAATGCTTTTTCGGCGCAGGTGTTGGCGACGTCCCGTGCGTGGAAGAACAGGGCGGTTTGCAGCATTACGGAGAACATCATCAGGAAAGCGACCATCGCGATGACGGTGACGAGCGTGGTGGGCCCTCGGTCGTCGTGGCGCCACCGGTCGATCAGCTGTTCCAGTGTCATGACTGTCCGTTTCTCTGCGGTCCGGTTGGTGGGTCGGGTTAGGTGGCGAGATCTCTTTGGGCTGCGATTCTGCGTTTGGTTTCCACACGGTTGCGGACGAACACGGCAGAACATGTCACTGCGGCTACAAAGGCTATGGAGAGGGGGAATGCTGCGGCAAAGGTGCCGAAACGTGCTGCACGGGAGGTGTTTTCGTCGGTAATCAGGTCGGTTGCCAGGAACGGCAGGACGATTATCATGATTGCCGCAGCCATGGGGGCGTAAATGAACGCCATGGAGTGGTCATCGATGATGGTTTCTATCGCCAGCAAGAGAGCCATCGTGACGAGCAGTACGCCGACTGTGATGATCATCGTCGTTTCCTTCACTTTTCTGTGGGGTGGCGCGCGGTTATATGCGCCGCTTGATTTAAAA
>NZ_JBEOXI010001176.1:0-1098 GCF_040296465.1 Streptomyces sp. NPDC002130 | reverse complement strand
TCCGATGTGCCGGTCCCGCTGGGCGAGAGCGGCATCTCATGTCCCGCAAGCGCAAATCGTTTACGACCGATACACGGTCGAAGCCGCCACAGGGTGATCGATTCCGGCCACACCATCGCCGAAGTCGCCCACGACCTCGGATTAAGCAAGAACCTGCTCGGACAGTAGGTCGCCGACGAACGACGACGCATCGACGACGCCGCTACAGTCGGATAACAACCGCTCACTGCCGCGGAACGGACAGAACTGGCCAGGCTGCGCAAGCAGGTCTCCGAACAGGAGACATCGCATTCCTGAAAAGCGTCCTTAAATTCAACCTGCCAACGCAACAGCCTCTTCCGCCACAAACTCCGCGGGCGCTCGGAACCCGAGGCACTTCCGTGGCCGGTTGTTGAGCCTGGCCGCGATGGCATCGAGGTCCGACTGGCTCAGATCCCCGAGATACATTCCTTTCGTAAGACACTGGCGTAAAAGCTTATTGGTGTTCTCATTCGTCCCGCGCTGCCAAGGACTACGCGGCGCTGCAAAGAAAATCTCGATACCCGTTGCTGCACTGAGCAGCTCGTGATCGGCCAATTCCATCCCCCGATCCCAGGTTAAACTCCGACACAATGCCGAATCCATTCGCCCGTATTCCCGCACCAGTACGGGCACCACCGAGGTGGTATGCCGACTGGGTGTCTGCACGATCGTCAAGTAGCGGTCCCTGCGATCTACCATGTCGCAACCTGACTGTTCTTCGAACCGATCACCAGATCACCTTCCATGTGTCCAGTCACGCTGCGATCCTCGGCATCGGCGGGTCGATCCTCGATCGAGCGCGCATCGATGACCTGCGACCTCCATTGCCCTTTAACAGTGCCGCTCATTCTTTCGGATCAGCCGCCATGTTCGTAGGCGCTTGCACAGCTACTGCGGAATCACATCCCACCGAGTAGTGTAGATCGAGCGGTAGATCGTCTCGTGGCTGATCGCCAACTCCTCGTCACCGCTGTGATGCAGTCTCCCCTTGGGGAAGAGCAGCTTGCCCGGGGCGGTGAGATGCGGGTTGAGATCGTTCTCGTAGACGTTCTGCGGCAGGCACACGCGCACCCCGCC
>NZ_JBEOXI010001175.1:0-1099 GCF_040296465.1 Streptomyces sp. NPDC002130 | reverse complement strand
GAATGTCTGCGTGTTCGAGAGCTTCGATTGCGACGGTGTCCACCGCACCGACCAGGTCGGTGAGCGTCATGGTGTTCGACACCGTCGAGCGAAGCACCAACTGGTTGGCGAACATCGAGACGAAATCGTCCGGATTGGAGGCGCCGTACCCGCGGACCGAAACTCCGATCGACACCTCGTCAGCCGAACCGACGCGGCGCAGCAGTCCGGTCATCGCGGACTGGAACAGCACGAACAGACTCGTGTTCATCGTCGTCGCCATCGTCTCGAGGCGCCGGCAGAGGTCTGCCTCGATCTCGAGAGGCGTGGACGTTCGACCGGTTCCCGCGACGACCGGCAAACCCAGATCCTCGGCGGGGCTCGACAATGTCGCAGACCAGTACTCGACGTTGCGGGCGTGTTGGACTTCGGCGATCCACTTCCCCGCAGCGTCGGGGTCGATGTCCATCAATCGAGTTCCCGCTTCTGCGGCGCAGAACAAGTCGAGGAATTCGAGGAAACGTCGGTGGTGACGCGAGATGTCCTCGTCAGTGTAGAGGTCCGGATTCGCGGCGAAGTCGATCTGAATCTCTTCGGCTGCGGAAGTCTGATAGACGTTGACCGAGAGGTCTTCGATCGGCCCGGTCGAGATCACGTTCAGTTCGCCGTGCGCGTCCCCGAGAGTGATTCCGGAATGGAACAGCATGAGGTTGATCAAAGGCCCGTGGAAGCCGCGTCCGTCGGCGATGCTGTGATCGCCGGCGTTGAGGTCGCGTCGTAGGTCCTCGTGGCGATACTTCTGATGACGCAGTGCGCCGGTGAGTTCGATCTTCACCTCGTGCAGCAAGTCCCCGACCGCGAAGTGCGGGTCGACACTCGCACGTATCGGAACGACGTTCGACATCATTCCGCCGGACCGGCGAGCAGCTTTTGTCGTCCGCCCCGACACCGGCAGACTGAGGACCACGTCGCGGGTCCCGGTGGCTCGGGCGAGGTAAGACGCCAGAGCACCGATCACCACGGACGACGTCGTCACGTCGTGGGCGGCAGCGAGCCGTTCGAGAGAGCTTCGCAGTTCCGAAGGCACCGTCGCGGACCGCAGGCGTGTCCACGCCTGCCG
>NZ_JBEOXI010001174.1:0-1099 GCF_040296465.1 Streptomyces sp. NPDC002130 | reverse complement strand
AGAGCTTGACCCGTGGCTCACGAGTAATCGTGAGCGGCCGGCTCAAGCAGCGTTCGTACGAAACTCGCGAGGGCGAAAAGCGAACTGTCGTCGAGCTCGAAGTCGATGAAATCGGTCCTTCACTGAAGTACGCCACGGCAAAGGTCAACAAGGCCAACCGTGGTGGCGGCGGTGGAGGCGGCAACTTCGGCGGTTCCTCCGGCGGATCGGGTGGCGGACGTCCGAGTGCTGCACCTTCGGGTGGAGACGATCCTTGGGGCAGTGCGCCTCAGGCTTCGGGCTCCTTCGGTGGTGCGGGCAGCGACGAACCGCCCTTCTGATCCGTACCTGATCAGGAACATCCAGAAAAGAGCAAAGACATGCCGAAGCCGCCCTTGCGCGACAAGGTTATGAAGAAGAAGGTCTGCACCTTCTGCAAAGAGAAGAACACGCAGATCAACTACAAGGACACGACGTTGCTTCGTAAGTACGTCAGCGATCGCGGAAAGATCCGTGCTCGCCGTGTCACCGGCAATTGCGTCCAGCACCAGCGCGACGTTGCCATTGCCGTCAAGAACTCACGTGAGGTAGCACTGCTGCCTTACGCCACCGTGGCTCGCTAAGGAAAGGGAGGAAAGAACATGAAGCTCATCCTCACCGCTGACGTGGACAACCTCGGTGCGCCTGGCGACACCGTGGAGGTCAAGGACGGCTACGGCCGTAACTACCTGCTCCCCCGCGGACTGGCAATCGTCGCCACCCGTGGCGCCGAGAAGCAGGTCGAGGGCATCCGTCGTGCACAGGAAGCGCGCGCTGTGCGCGGCCTGGATCACGCCAAGGAGCTCAAGGCAGCTATCGAGGGCCTCGAGTCCGTGACACTGACGGTCAAGACCGCCGGTGGCTCGGGCAAGCTCTTCGGTTCGGTTACCGTCGCTGACGTCGCTGCTGCGATCAAGGCTGCCGGTGGACCGGTTGTCGACAAGCGCTCCATCGTGTTGCCGAAGGCTCACATCAAGAACACGGGCAAGCACGCCGTGGTCGTGAACCTGCACCCCGATGTGGTTGCCAAGTTCAACCTGAACGTCGTCGGCGCATAGTCGACTGTTCGTCTCGTCGGGCC
>NZ_JBEOXI010001173.1:0-1100 GCF_040296465.1 Streptomyces sp. NPDC002130 | reverse complement strand
TGCACGTCCGATCCTCGCCCCCAGCGGCGTTGCAGTAGCACTGACGCAGTGGGGCACCGACGCGCAGCAGAAGACCTACCTTCCGGCCTTCACCGGCGAGCAGGTCCCCGGCGCAGCAGTGGTGGTCAACGAACCACGCGCACTGTTCGATCCGTTTGCCCTGCAGACCAAGGCAGTGCGCTCCCCCAGCGGCTACAAGCTCAACGGCGTCAAGAGCTTGGTGCCCGCCGCGGCTACGTCCGAACTCTTCGTCATCGCCGCAGAACTCGACGGCAAGCCGTCCTTCTTCATCGTCGAATCCGACACCAAGGGACTCGTCGTCGAAGCAGATCCCAGCATGGGTCTGCGCGCCGCCGGCCTGGGTCGCCTGATCCTCACCGACGTCGCCGTGTCGGAGTCCGCACTGCTCGGCGACGGTGATGCCGATCAGCGCAAGGCCGAGTATGCCGACGCGATTCGACTGGCCCGCCTCGGTTGGGCGTCCATGGCCGTCGGAACCAGCCAGGCAGTTCTCGACTACGTGATTCCGTACGTCAACGAGCGCGAAGCGTTCGGCGAGCCGATCAGCCACCGCCAGGCCGTGGCCTTCATGGTCGCGAACATCGGCATCGAACTCGACGGACTGCGTCTGGTCACGCTTCGCGGCGCTTCCCGCGCCGAGCAGGGCTTGTCCTTCGCTCGCGAATCCGCTCTGGCCCGGAAGCTGGCTTCCGAGAAGGGCATGCAGATCGGCCTCGACGGTGTGCAACTCCTCGGTGGACACGGGTTCACCAAGGAACACCCGGTCGAGCGCTGGTACCGCGACCTCCGTGCCATCGGCGTTGCCGAGGGCATCGTCCTCATCTGACGCCGCTGAACTTCCAGGAGAACCACGATGATCAACCTCGAACTTCCCAAGAAGCTCAAAGCATCAGCGAACCAGGCACATCAGGTCGCGGCGCAGATCTTCCGACCCATCTCACGTAAGTACGATCTTGCTGAGCACGAGTACCCCGTCGAGCTCGACTGAAACCGCCGGTAAGGCGGATACTCGCAGCGCATGACGCGTGTGACGAGTGTGGTACGGCGGAGGGCGGGAGCCTTGCGCGGGCGGAGGGACA
>NZ_JBEOXI010001172.1:0-1101 GCF_040296465.1 Streptomyces sp. NPDC002130 | reverse complement strand
CACCGGTCCCGGTCCCGTCGGGCACGGTTTCGCTCCCGACGCCGGAGAAACCGGTATCGGTTACTACTCGTTCCAGATCGCACCGGGCGTCGTCGGTATCAGCATGGACTCCACCAACCGCGCAGGCCTTGTCGACGGTTCGCTGGGCGCCGCTCAGTTCCAGTGGATCGAGAACACCCTGCGCGCCGGCAGCAGCACCTACTACGACGCCGCGGGCTCTCGTGTCACCGAGTCGCGCAGCGACACGTATTTCGTGCTGTTCAGTCACCACACGAGCGACACGATGGACAATCTCGTTCCCGACCCCGAGAACGTCCTCGAGCCACGCCTGCGCGGTTCACAGCTTCTCGACTTGCTGCATCGTTTCCCGAACGTACTTGCCTGGGTCAACGGACACACCCACGAGAACAAGATCACCCCGTGGCCCGGCGCGACCCCCGAGCAGGGCTTCTGGGAGATCAACACCGCCTCTCACATCGACTACCCGCAACTCGGACGCATCATCGAGATCGCGGACAACCATGACGGAACGGTGTCGTTGCTTGCGACGCTCTTCGAAGCGGAAAGCCCCAATTCCGTCGACTACAGCGACAAGTCGGCAGCCGGGCTCGCCTCGCTGTACCGCGAACTGTCGTTCAACGACATCCACCGCGACCCGAAGCTGACGGGTACCGGCGTCGACCAGAACGTCGAATTGTTGGTCCACACCGGACGATGACTCCGTTTGCCGCAGTGTCCTGGGTGACTTCAGGTCCGCTCGAAGGCGAGCGGTGCGCTTACGCCCACGACACTGCGGCAACGACGAATCGAACGCCGAATCCGATCAACACCAGATTGCAGACGATCTGGAGGCTCACGAGTCCCCTGGCAAGGTCCGTCTGTGCAGCGATGTCACCGAAGCCGACGGTCGAGAACACCGACAGCGAAAAGTACAGGGCCGCCATACGCGACAGCGGTTCGGTGAAACTGCCGACGCTCGCATGCTCGACCGAAAAATAGGTGATGGACACCAAGAGTAAGTAGGTCGGCATCACGACCGCCACTGCTTCGACCGCCTGCAGAGAGGGCACATCGGAACGCAGAATTCGACGCACCTGCCAG
>NZ_JBEOXI010001171.1:0-1101 GCF_040296465.1 Streptomyces sp. NPDC002130 | reverse complement strand
CGATCGCCTGAACATCCGTAGACGGAAGTAGGCCGATGGCTCTGCCCGGCTCGCCCTTGATTTTATCCAGGAATTTTTCAGCCTCTTCCTCCCCGGATCCTGGTGCAGCGCACCAAACCCATCCAGGTCACAGATTCAGGGAGAGAAGTCCTGCGGCTTGCCCGTCAGATAGACGCCCTGTCGCGTGACACCGTGCGAGAACTCGGTTTGGAAAACGGTTCGAACAGCTTCGCCCGCGTCTCGATCGCGGTCAATGCCGATTCGCTGTCCACGTGGGTTCTCGGGGCCCTCGCGGAGTTCACGCAAGAAGTCAGTTTCGATTTTCATCTCGACGATCAAGACCACACCACCGAACTGCTACGCGACGGTTCGGTCATGGCTGCCGTCACGTCTGTCGCGTCACCGATTCAAGGGTGTACCTCCAGTCGGTTGGGCATCATGCGGTATCGGCCGATGGCGAGCGCAGAGTTCTGCCGTCGTTGGTTCGCAGACGGTGTCACGGCCGAATCCCTTTCGGAGGCGCCGCTGGTTGTGTTCAATCGCAAGGATCTACTGCAGGATCGCTACCTCGATCAAAAGGTCGGCCACCCCGCCGATCCGCCCCGTCATCTTGTTCCGTCATCGGCAGACTTCGCGGACGCCGTCAGGCGGGGATACGGCTGGGGATTGATACCGGACCTGCAGCGCGGCGACGACGATCGATCCGGGGTGCTGATCGGATTCGATCCGGACTTCGTGGACGACGTTCCGCTGTACTGGCAGCAGTGGAAACTGTCGTCACCTGTCTTGCGCCGGATCTCCGAGGTGGTGACCCGCCGCGCCCACGAGGTGTTGCATCAGCCCTCGAGCTGATGAGCACCGCACCTGCCGTGTTGTGCTCGGGGAACAAAGAACCTGGATAAGTTGATCCCCTGGGACCGTTTCTTCGGCCACAGGACGCCGATAGTGTTTTGAGTCACACACGAATGAAAGGTGCTGACTCTCGTGGCGGACATCGGATATCTGGTGAAGTAGGTGACGGCCTGGTCGTACTTGGCGGCGTTGTCGGTGAGGATCCCGATGGCCATGACGGAGGCCATGTTGCACAGATCCCAGTTGGCC
>NZ_JBEOXI010001170.1:0-1102 GCF_040296465.1 Streptomyces sp. NPDC002130 | reverse complement strand
GGAAGGTACTCGGCGACGATGCCGGAAGCTTCGCCCGCCGGCAGGTGCTCGAGGAGATGCGCCATCAGCATTCCGTCGAAGGTTCGCTGATCGCTTTCGGAATGAAATTCCGCCGACGAGTACGCCTCGAAACCGAGCGATCGACAGAACTCCACCGAATGGTCGTTGTGGTCCACCCCGACACTGCCAGGGGGAAGATTTCGCAGATTTCGGCCGATCCCGCAGCCGACGTCGAGCACCTTCCGTCCGCCGAGGAAACGTCCGATATTCCACTGATACGGCGCTTGCACGTTCAGAACGCGCTTCCATCGAGCGCCTTGTAGCTCACGCAACCGGGCCGTGTACTCGGTGTCGGTGGTATCACCGCTACCCGTATCGGCTCTCCCCGGAAGGCCTGTGTTCTCACGATTGTTCTCGCGTCGATCGTTGGTGTGATCTTCGAACTCGGCCACTGAAGACTCACTTTCGTCGAGTGATCCGGATCATAACTTCACGATTCGCCGACATGTACGCCCCCACGCCGAGATGCCGACCCACGGCGACGTATACACTCCCCGCCTGTGAAGACCGATGGCACACCCGAGTCGGTGCAACCGCACCGAATTTCCGTCGTCGTGCCGGTTTACCAGGGCGAACGTACTCTCAACGCACTCATCGACGAGATACTCCCCCTGACGAAAACCCAGATCACTCCCGGCGGGCGGCCGTTGGTCGTCGAAGAAGTCCTTCTCGTCTTCGACCACGGTCCGGACGGATCTGCTGCCGTCATCCGTGAACTGGCGAGACGACACGACTTCATCCGACCCATTTGGCTCTCACGCAACTTCGGCCAACACCCGGCAACACTGGCGGGAATGGCGTCGAGTGGAGGCGAATGGGTCGTCACCATGGATGAAGACGGCCAGCACGACCCTGCCGACATCGGTGGACTCCTCGACACTGCACTGGATCAACAGGCCACCCTCGTCTACGCGCAGCCCGTGAACGCGGCACCCCACGGAGCCCTTCGCAACGCAGCGTCGAAGTCGTCGAAATGGCTGACCACGAAAATTCTCTCGTCCGAGAACTCGGTGAAGTATCAAAGCTTCCGACTCGTCCTAGG
>NZ_JBEOXI010001169.1:0-1102 GCF_040296465.1 Streptomyces sp. NPDC002130 | reverse complement strand
TGCGTATCAGATGAATAATGCACGTCTGCACCACAGCGAGTTCCCAGACGGTGTTGCCGATGCGCACCCACGCCGAGCGTCGGCCGACCGAGTTCGAAAAGCGCCCCTTTCCCGTGCATTTCCTCGCAGCACTGCGCCGATGTCGCAGTGGCTCGCTCATGACGCCACCCTGACCACGCAAGCATCACCTATACCCCGTACAGGTAAGGAATTCAGAATGTCCACACAACCGAAATCCACACGTAAGTGGTGGGCGTTGGCGTTGATCGCCGCCGCTCAGTTCATGGTCATCATGGACACGTCGATCATCGGTGTCGCTCTCCCCCAGATGCAGAGCGACCTCGGCTTTTCCCAGGAAGGCCTGACCTGGGTCTTCAATGCATACGTCATCGCGTTCGGCGGGCTACTCCTCCTCGGCGGCCGCCTGTCCGACCTGTTCGGCGCTCGCAGAGTGTTCTCCGCTGGTTGGCTGATCCTGCTGATCGGTTCCGTTGTCGCCGGTGCCGCCGGTAACGTGGCCGTCGAACTTGCGGGCCGTGCAGTCCAGGGCGCAGGCGCCGCACTCATCGCACCATCGGCGCTCACCTTGCTGATGATGCTGTTCGGCAGCACGCAGAAGGAAATGACCAAGGCGCTGTCCATCTACGGCGCTGCCGCCCCGGCAGGCGGTACGGCCGGCGTGTTCCTCGGCGGCGTCATCACCGAATACACCAGCTGGCCTTGGGTGTTCTATCTCAACATTCCCATCGCCGTCGTCGCGCTGATCGCTACCCCCTTCCTGATGCCGAACGCACCGGCACGTACCGGTTCGATCGATTTCCTCGGCGCACTGGCCGTCACCGCAGGCCTCGCTGTCGGAGTCTTCGGCATCGTCAGAGCACCTGACGTCGGGTGGGGATCCGGGCAGACCTGGCTGGCGCTCGCCGTTTCGGCCGCTCTGTTGGGTGCATTCGTACTGATCCAGTCCAAGCGTCGTGAACCTCTCGTGCGTCTGGGAATCTTCAAGGCGCCCAACCTCGGTGCCGCGAACATCGCTCAGCTCGTGCTCGGCGCCGCCTGGATACCGATGTGGTTCTTCCTGAACCTGTACGAGGAGCTGGAG
>NZ_JBEOXI010001168.1:0-1103 GCF_040296465.1 Streptomyces sp. NPDC002130 | reverse complement strand
CTCCAGGGCGCTGAGTCGGTGAGTGAACACGAGACCTTCGAGGACAGTGTCGAGAGCAACGTACTTTCCGCTCGGTAGGTATCCGAGCATGGGTTCGGACAGATACTCGAGCACGTCGGCTACCTCGGTCGCCGATCCGCACTCCTCGAGATGGGTCGCCCACTCTTCGAGACTCAGCGGGCCTTGCTCGCGCAGATCAGCCTAAGCTGCGGAAGCAATGGAACCAGCGGCATCGTCGTGGAAATCAGTCACCCGCCAATGGTAGGCGACTTATTGCAGTCCGCTGAGCCCCTCGCCCAGCACTGTCGCACCGAGGATCACCAGAATGACCGCCATCATCACTGCATTGTTCGCCGTCATCCAAGCTTTCGCCGACACGAGGATGTCGTCGGCTCGCTTGCCGGAGAACACCTTCACCAGGATCGGCGACGCGATACCGACGCTCGCGATGATCGTGAAGATCACCGCGGCAACAATCTGTTGGGCAACAACATTCGTGGCGACTGCGATAGTGGCCGCACCGGATACCGCGAGCGCTGCATTCTTGGGATTGACCGCCGCGGACAAGAACGCCAACCCGAACGCCTTCCGCGGAGTCAACCCGTCGATGCTCTTCATCCACTTCGGAACTGTCGGATCACTTCCGTCCCTCGGACGCGCTCGCCACTGCTTGAACGCCAATCCGAACAGAACGAGCCCCAACACGATTCGTACGACGCTCGACCACACCGAACTCTGCGCCGACCCCGACGCCGACTCCGACTCCGACTCCGCAAACGAATAGTCCGCGATCACGATGGTCACCGCAACGACTGCCGAGATTCCGAGGACCCACCCGAGTAGAAAAGATGCCGCCCCGCGATGTGCTCCAGCGGTGATCATGACGAGCACGATCACCGCCATGGGCATCGAGACGAAAAGCAGGCCGAGGGCAATCGGAAGAGACAGACCGATCGCGGCTAGCACCGAAAACCTCCATTGAATACACGATCGATGATCGACTCGAAGTCGAAATCACGACGGGGGTGGCAGCATGACCTCGATGAGATGAGGACCGGGTTCCGCAAGCGCTGCGGCAAACTGCTCCGCCAACTCCTCCGCAG
>NZ_JBEOXI010001167.1:0-1103 GCF_040296465.1 Streptomyces sp. NPDC002130 | reverse complement strand
GCCACCACCGCGACCTCCCTGAGTGGCGTCGCCAACGCAGAGTCCCAGGACACGGTGTCGGTACGTCTGTTGGCGTTCAACGATCTGCACGGCAGTCTCCGCCCGCCGGAAGGTGTTCGCAGCGAGATCAGGCAGGCCGACGGCTCTCTCACCCCGGCCGGTGGCGCGGCGTACCTCGCGGCCTACGTGACACAGCTTCGCAGTCAGGCCACCAACTCGCTGCTGTACTCGGTCGGTGACAACTGGGGATCGTCGGCATTGGAATCGGCGATGTTCAACGACGAGCCGACGGTCGAACTGCTGAACCGGATGAAGATCGACGCTTCCGCGATCGGTAATCATGAGCTGGACAAGGGACTCGCCGAGTTCCGTCGCATGCAGTCCGGCGGCTGCTCCGCCGTCGATGCGTGCACGTTCAGCCCGTCCTTCGACGGCGCCAACTTCCCACTGATGGCCGCGAACATGACGTACACCAACGGCACTCCGGCCACGCTGCCCTTCACCGTGAACATGGTCGACGGCATTCCGCTCGGAGTCATCGCGATTTCCCCCGCCAACACGTCGCAGATCGTCACGCCCGGCGGGATCGCCGATCTGCAGTTCGGCGACGAGGTCGAAGCGATCAACCGCACCGCCGACGTCCTCGACTTCTTCGGCGTCAAAGCCATCACCGTCCTCCTGCACCGTGGGGACGAACCGGCCGTCGAAGGTGGGCCCAACGATTGCAACGTCGAGTCCGGGCCGGCCCGCGACATTGCGTTGCGTGCCTCACCGAAGGTCGACGTCATCTTCACCGCCGACAGCCACCAGCAGTACAACTGCGAATTCCCTGATCCCGCAGGCAATCCCAGAGTCGTCATGCAGGGCGCTTCGCACGGCCGGATCGTGTCCGTCGCAGACGTCACCATCGATCGCAACACCCGCGAGGTCGTTCGCGATCAGACGTCCGCTTTCAATCAGATAGTGACACACGATATTTCGCCGGATCCCGATATTCAGGCTCTCGCGGACCGAGCCTGGTCGGAGGCGTCGGCGCCCGATACACCCATAGACACCCAACTTCCACGCGAATGGCAAAGGGAGCGAACAGGGCGCGACGCCCC
>NZ_JBEOXI010001166.1:0-1105 GCF_040296465.1 Streptomyces sp. NPDC002130 | reverse complement strand
AGTCAAATGTTCTTGCTGATCAAAAAGGACGTGGCTCGTCTGGCAGCCGTTAACAATCTGATACTGCTCGTTTGAGCACGGCCACGACCAGCGCCCCGATGGGTCCGCACCCGACGACCAGCGCTTTCTTTCCGCGTACGTCTCCCGCTCGCGAGACAGCGTGCCAGGCAACGCTTGCCGGTTCCGCTACCGACGCTGTCCGCAGGTCCAGCCCCTCGGGCAGTGTCCGGAGCATGCGTGTCGGGAGCACTGCGTATTTCACGAATGCCCCCTCGGTGTGCGGGTACTGCGCTGCACTTCCCAGGTATGTGCAGCAGGGTGAGAGGTTGGGCCGATCGCTCGGAAACCGTGGGGTGGTCCCACCGGGCGTTGCGGGGTGTACGGCTACGGAAGTTCCGACTACCGGCCCCGTTCCGTCGGCCGCGGTCGTCACGACCGTGCCGACCACCTCGTGACCGAGCAGCATCGGTGCCTTCAGAATCGACTCCCCCGCCGCACCGTGCGTCCAGTAGTGCAGATCTGATCCACACACACCGCCGTAGGCGATCTCGACCACTGCCTGCTCAGCGGTCGGCGCAGTCAACGCGACGTGCTCGACCCGCAGGTCACCGGCCGCATGGGCCACCACTCCGAGCGTCGTTTCCGGTAGTACAAAACTCATGATGCGCTCTCTCAGTCGTTGCGACGGATGAAGTCGAGGCCACCGGGCACTTGGAAGGTGGGGAGCACCTCGATGAGACCCAGGTTGACGTGGCCGGGAGCGTCGATCGCGAACTCGATGGTATCCGCGATGTCCTTGGTGGTGATGGATTCGTAGCCCTCGTAGAAGGTCTCCCATGCTTCTTGCATGGCCTCGGGCGTGCCGCCGAGGTTTCGGCCGAAGATCTCGGTCTCGACCCGGCCGGGGCAGATCTCGGTCACTCGAATCCGCTTGCCGATGCAGTCGTTTCGCAGCTGGCGCGAAATCTGGTGCACCGCAGCCTTGGTCGCGTGGTACGCAGTGTGGCCGTAGAAGTTGTACAGGCCGGCGATGGAACTGATGTTGCCTGAAGACCCGGGGTGGTCTCGATGGCCTCCCAATGGTCCGCCAGCGTGCCGTTGCTGT
>NZ_JBEOXI010001165.1:0-1105 GCF_040296465.1 Streptomyces sp. NPDC002130 | reverse complement strand
GTGCTGCTCAGCCGCCAGGAAGTCACGATGTCGACCGTCTGGGACGGCCGGCTCGCCGACCTGCAGAAGCAGGGTGTCCCGGTGGAGCGGCAGCTCAACGGTATGCGCCGCCAGTTCCAGGGCTATGCCATCGCCAAGGGCGCCGCCAATGAGGACAACGCCTACAAGCTGATGGACTTCTCTCTGCGTGCGGAGAGCCAGGCCGCCCTGGCGAAGGCGTTCCCGTCGAACCCGTCGTCCCCGGTGGCTTACACGCAGCTCACTGAGGATGAGCGCAACGCGCTGGCGGGTGCTCCGAAGTACTACGACAAGGGTTTCGACGCGGATGTCGACTGGTGGCTGAAGAACGAATCGGCCGTCACCAAGCGCTGGTTGGAGTGGGCACGTGGCTGAATTCGGTATCGCGGCACCGTCGGTGAAGGTGGCCGGTGACAAGCCGGCCACCGCGACCGGCAAGGCGCTGTCGGTGGTGGCCCTGCGCAAGACCTACGGGGACGTGGTCGCAGTCGACGAGGCGTCGATGGAGATCGCGGCGGGGGAGTTCGTCACCTTCCTCGGCTCCTCCGGGTCGGGCAAGACCACGACGCTGATGATGATCGCCGGGTTCTGCGAACCCGACTCCGGCACCATCACCGTCGGCGGCCGCGACGTCACCCGCCTCGCCCCGCAGAAGCGAAACCTCGGCTTCGTCTTCCAGCAGTACCTGCTCTTCCCGCACATGACCGTGCAGGAGAACGTCGCCTTCCCGCTCACCCTGCGTGGGGTGGGCAAGGACGAGATCCGCCGCAGGGTGGGGGAGACGCTGGAGATCGCGGGCCTGTCCCGCTTCGGCGGACGTAAGCCGCGTGAGCTGTCCGGTGGTCAGCAGCAGCGTGTCGCCCTGTGCCGGGCGCTGGTCTACCGCCCGCCGGTCATCCTCATGGATGAGCCGCTGGGCGCGCTGGACAAGAAGCTCCGCGACCAGCTCCAGGTCGAGATCAAGACCATCCAGCAAGAACTCGGCCTGACCGTCATCTATGTGACCCATGATCAGGAAGAGGCGCTGGTCATGTCGGACCGGATCGCGGTGATGCGCAACGGTCTGATCGAGCAGTTCGACACCCCC
>NZ_JBEOXI010001164.1:0-1106 GCF_040296465.1 Streptomyces sp. NPDC002130 | reverse complement strand
GGGCAGTTGTCGTGGCGTTCATCCTGCTGGGCAAGAAGGCCCCGGTGCAGCAAGGCCCTGTGTCAGTCTGACGTGCCCGGCGCGAGCGGGCCGCCTCCAGCCCCGCGATGCGGTCACCCACGGAACTTCGGGCACTGAGTACGCAGATCGGAACCTCGTTGCCGATTGCGCGCAGGGCCGTCACGACTCCGACGCCGTCGAGGCCGGGCATGTTGACGTCGAGAACAAGTGCGGCCGGGCATTGCTTGTTCACCGAGGCCAAGGCGGATCGTCCGTCGACGGCAGTTGCCGTGTCGAAGCCCGACAATCGAAGTCCACGTTCGAGCGAATTCAGAACCTTCGTGTCGTCGTCGACGATCAGGATGCGCTCGCGTGTACTCACCCCAGCCATGGTGCCATCGGATTACGGCCCGGGGCCTCGCTCGGAGCCAGGGCCGCCGCATTCTCATCAACTCCTAAGAAACCGACAACAGATCTGCAGTGTCGGCTTCATAACCTCGGGTTTCTCGGATGCGACCGCGCCGAGAATTCGAGAACGTTCGATCAAGGAGAACTACGATGACGCGATTGAAAGTGAACGGCAAGCGGGCCCGCCGGACCGGTGTGGTGGTGGCGTCCGTGGCGGTCCTCGGTATGGCCGTGGCACCGGGAATCGCCTGGGCTTCCAATCCGATTTCCGACGGGTCGCCGGTAGCGGTGCGATCGATCGCGACCGCTCCGTCCGATGCTGGTGTGGCACCCGAAGTAGCGTGTGGTGCCACGACGCCGATATCCGACGAGGAGCTGCAGAAGCTCATCGACGAGGGCAAGGTTGTGCGCGCGGAGGAGGCCGGTACAGCCGCAATCACGATTGAAGTGCCGAGCGACGCCGCGACATTCATTGCGCGTGAAGGGGTGCCGGCGTTGCCGACCGTCGAGTGGGCTCCGACGACCGAGGGGGTTCCGGCAGAGGTGCTCGACATGGCCGGTGTCGCTCCGGTGGAGGAAGGCGTTGCCCTGTCATGCACGGTTGCCGCGGGCTGACGAGCGAAAAGCCGTGCGGTGCGGGGTCGTTCGTGGCCTGCTGGAGCGGTCAGCGAGCCCGGCCTCGCCCTCGGACCGCCAGC
>NZ_JBEOXI010001163.1:0-1107 GCF_040296465.1 Streptomyces sp. NPDC002130 | reverse complement strand
GTCCGCCTCCGGGCCCTCGGTGTCGGGAATGACGACGGTGTACCCGGCGGCGAGCATCGGTCCGAACATCGCAATCTCGCCGGACACCATGGTGCCGCCGAGGTTGAAGTTGCGTCCGCTCGGGGTCCACTGTCCGATCGGGGTGTTACCGGCGATGGCACGTGAGGGGCTGTCGTCGGGGTTGAGTGAGTCGTAGACGGACTGGTAGGAGAGAACTTTTCCGGGTTGCGCGTTCGGCGGTCGCAGAATCGAGGTCACGTTGGCGACGGGCCGGCCGAGGGCGTCGGTGGAACGGTAGAGCACCTGCACCGCCTGCAACGGGGTCGGAACGTTCACCACGTGATAAGGCACGGTCCGCGTTTTGAGGACATCACCGGGGGCATACGAGGACAGCGGTGCCGAACCGTCGTAGTCGTAGAACGTGTCGAACACCCGCGGCTGCGCCGCTGCAACCGAAACCGTGACCGGAGCGGTCACACCCACGAATGCGGCAGCAGCAACCACTGTCACCACCATTCGGGCGAGTGTTCGTGAGGGCATATTTCGACTCCACATCTATGTGACTGACACCACCGCCGGACTGCGTTATGACGATCACCATATATTACTGCCCGGTAACAGCGGTAGCGTGAAAAATCAGACACCCATACCGAAAGATCATCTGCGCCAGCGATCGGCTTCCCCGTCGACCGGGTCAGCCGGAGCACGGCCCCCGCCGCTCCGCCCCGAATACATAAGCCCGCCAACCACAACCACCCGACGCGCTCGTCCTGCCGGCGGTATGGAACCACCCCTCCTCGTCGGGAGCGAATTCCCCGTCAAGTGGCTCATACGATCGAAAGCCGGGGACACCGCAGGTCACCGGGTCGCCGAGCAGGCGGATGACAGCCTGCTGCCTGCGGTCATGTCAGTATCGTGAATACCGAAGGGCACTCACGGTGAGGGAGTATTTAGTGCACGAATTCGCGGAACTGATCGACAAGGTTCGCAGCCGACACGAACGGGAACTACACCGACTACTGCGAAAAGCTCTGGTGCCAGGGACATCTCGCACGATCGCCCGCAAGAAACCCCCGCCGAAGCTGATCGGACGATCGATACTCGACC
>NZ_JBEOXI010001162.1:0-1107 GCF_040296465.1 Streptomyces sp. NPDC002130 | reverse complement strand
CGGGCTGCATCATCGGCGTGGGCGCGCTGATGATCAGCTACGCGGCGATCGGCGGCATGAAGGTCGATGGGGATGTCGTGTTTGGTGATCACGTTTTTGAGTACTTTGAGATCGTTTGGTGGCGTGGGGTTTCCGTTGCGGCTGGTTGTGATCTCTTTTTTGGTTCTGTCGAGGAAGCGTCCGGCTGCGACGGTATCGAGTTCGGAGAGTGGGGCGGTGGGGTCGGAGTTCAATCGTGCGAGCACGGTGTAGTACTCGCCGATCTTCGCGAGGGCGCCTTCTCCTGCTTGTTGTTCGGGTGATTTTCCCGATCCTGGGGGGCCGGTGAAGGTGGGGCCGTTGTTGGTGTCGAGGGTGCCGGGCTCGGGGCTGAGGATGCTGCAGCTTGCGGTCAGGCATGCCGCCGCGGCGAGGGTGAAGACGGCTGCGAGGCGGCGGTTCATGATGCGGCTCCGATTCGATAGTCGGTGGTGGTGTCGAGCTGTCTGAGGAGTTCGTTGGTTTCGGGGTGTGCGTCGACTTGCAGTTCGTCGAGTTCGCTTTTGAGGGTGTCGATGAGGGTTTGGGTGGTTTCGACGTCTCCGGAGAAGTGGGTGGCGATGATGGCCGCTCGCCAGCAGCCTTCGTGGGCACTGTCGACTGTGAGGCCGGTCTGGGCTGCTTTTCCTGCTGCGTCGAGGTCCTGGGTGACTTGTTCGCCGCGGATGTAGCGGCCGGCGAGTTCTTCTGCGACGTCGGTGATTGCGGAGATCATTTCTTGCTTTGTGTGATCTGCCCATCGGTATGCGGTGGGGTCGTCGCTGGTGAAGGGTTGACCGGTTACCAGTGTGAGTGCGGCTTGGAGGCGTTCGGTTGTCGTCGTGGCTGGGTGTGCGTCGACGAGGTGGTTCCAGTAGTCCCAGTCTGTGGTTACTGAGGGGTGCAGGCGGAGTGGTGTTCGGCCGGTTTTGTCTCCGGATTTGATGAGCGCTGCGTCTCCGGTGTCGGTGTCTCCCATCCAGCTGCGTAGTCGTGTGACTGCTTGGTTGCGGCGGCTGCGCCCGGTCCAGCAGCCCGAGCGTGGCCGCGTCCTGCAGGGTGACGCGGGCGCCGTGTTCGATCAGCCGG
>NZ_JBEOXI010001161.1:0-1108 GCF_040296465.1 Streptomyces sp. NPDC002130 | reverse complement strand
GCGCCGATCCACGCCAAAGAAACCAAGGAAGTCGAACGCCGCGGCGTCGACCTCGTCCTGGCCTGCGAGCAGCGGGTGGGCCGTCAGCCCGTCGAGCAAGCCTTCAACAACAAAGGCTTCGACATCCTCTCCACCGCACCCAACGGCGATACTTACCGCATCGAGGTCAAGGCCCGGATCGACGGCGCCAAGGACTTCTTCGTCACTCACAACGAGGTCATGACCGGTAAGAACGCTGTCCCCCGCTACCGACTCGCTCTCGTCCGTGTCGATCCCCGCGGTGCACAGTTCGACGAGGTTCGCTACCTCGACGATCCCTTCGCCTCCACCGACCTCGGCGATTTCGATGCCACCGGCATCCGGGGCAGTTGGGACAAGATGTGGACAAAGGGGAGAGGACCCTTCTGATGCACTTCAGCAGGTACTCGAAGATTCACCTGGGTGCGACCACTAGATTGGGGCGAAAGGTTAGTGGCGCATACGTGCCGCTTGGGCGGACCCAAGGGTCTGGCCATGACAGGTTGAGGAATTAGTGACAAAGCGCAAACTGATCGAAGTGGCACTGCCGCTGGAAATAATTAACCGAGCGTCGCTGGCAGAGAAGAACCGCAAAGTCGGGAAACCGCAGAACCTACACAAATGGTGGTCACGTAAGCCGATCACTGCTGCCCGAGCAATGCTGCTCGCGCAGCTTATCGACGACCCGTCGTCTCATCCCGACCGCTTTCCGACCGAAGATGCAGTGCGAGCGGAACGAGAACGACTGCATCGATTGATTGCGCGGGCTGTGGAATGGGACGAGATCACAAAGCCTTCGTCCGCACTGATGTCCGCTCTCCGCCCGCTGCTCCCCGATGTAACAGTTACCGACCCTTTCGTCGGCGGAGGGTCCATTCCCTTAGCCGCAGCCCAACTTGGCGTGAACTCCAGCTCGAGCGACCTGAACCCAGTTGCCGTCCTACTCACTAAAGCACTGGTCGAAGCACCTTCGCGCTTCCATAACCGGAAGCCGGTTCACCCGGACAACATCAACGCCCAGTTAACTGATTGGGAAGGATCGCGTGGCTTAGTCGCCGATGTCGAAGCCTATGGACGCTGGATGCACAGT
>NZ_JBEOXI010001160.1:0-1108 GCF_040296465.1 Streptomyces sp. NPDC002130 | reverse complement strand
CCGAGTTCCGGGTCATCGAAGACTTTCCGTGGACCACGGAGTATCTACCGGATCCGGGCGTCGAGATGGAGGTCGTGGTCGAAAGCTTGAAGAAGAAGTATCCGAACGGCGCCAAGGTTGCACTGGCCACGAACCAGACGGAGTCCGGACAGGGGATCGCCAACGGCTTCAAATCCGCGATCGAAGGAACCAACTTCGAGATTGCGGCCGAGGAAGCCTTGACCGACCCCAAGACGGCGGCGTCGACTCTCAAGGCCAGCGGCGCCGAGGTTTTGGTGGTTGCCGGTGTCACCACCGACTGCCTCGCGATCACTCAGGCGATCGGACGTGTCGGATGGAAGCCCGACACCGTGATTCAGCCGTCGAACTGCGTCGACGGTGCGACCCTGTACGCACCCGCCGGTGATGCTGCCGACGGGCAGCAGGTGATGGTGTGGCTCAAGGATCCCAACAACGCTCTCTACAAGGACGACGTGGCGGTGCGTGACTACCTGTCCGGTGCAGCTGCTCACGGTGCCGATTCCCCGACCAACAGTTACACCGTGAACGGCTGGGCCATCGGTGACCTGTTGGTGGACAACTTCACTCGGGCCTCTCAGTCGTCCGACGGACTCTCACGCGCCACGATCATGAGTGCCGCGCGAACGCAGGACTACCACCCGCCGATGTTCATCGACGGAATCAAGTTCACGATGACCGCCGATCATGCATTGGGAATCCTGGCATTCCAGCCGTTCGAGTGGAACGCCGCCACCCAGGCGTTCGAGAAGCAGGGCGACGTGATCGACATTTCCGGCCGTTACGAGAACTGAAACGAGACGCGAATGAACAAGACACACAGGGGATTGCACCCTCGCAGCAAGGTGGACGAATACACCTCGAAGGGGTGGTGGTCCCAGCATATAGTGCTTCTCGGCACTGTAGGCGCCGTATTTGCGCTCGCCCTGATCGTCATCAGCTATCCGGGAATACGGTTTGTCTCGGGTGGAAGCCTTGCCGTGCCACTGGCAACCGTTTTGGCCGGAAGTGTTTACATCCTTGTTGTTTCGGTGCATCAACCGGCGGCAATGTTCCTCATGGACCCGCGAGGGCTGTGGTTGCAAGTCCT
>NZ_JBEOXI010001159.1:0-1111 GCF_040296465.1 Streptomyces sp. NPDC002130 | reverse complement strand
CACGGCGGCCGGCAACACCAGCGGTTACTCCAACAAGGAGTTCGACAAGCTGAGCTCCGAGGCGGACAAGGCCAGCTCGATCGACGAGACCGTGAGCCTTCCCCGAGCCCTTCGCAGAGCAACACCGTCGCCGTGACCTGCTCCACCGCGCGCAGTTTGGGAACGGTGAAGACAAATCCGTTCGGCACTCCGCCGGCGGCGTCGAGCACCAGCTCGAGAGTCCTGATCGAGCGCCGACGCTCGCCGGCCGGTAACCCCTTGAACCTGATGCCACCCCAGCTCGGACCCGCAGAATCAGTGCTGAGCGCTGCGAGTGTCCGGCCGGCCGACGTCGCTGCCGCGTCTTCTTCCTCGTCGCTGCGACGTCCGTACCCGTCCTCGAAATCTATTCGAAAGTCCTGGACCGGCTTGCGGCCGAGCTGAACTCGCACATCTGCGAGCGCATTCTCGGTGTCGAGATCGGCGAACACATGCGCATGAGAATCGAGAAGCGCGATCGCCTGCTCACCCCAGAGACGAGGGGTGTCGACAGTTGCGTCTGCAGCACTGACGTAAATCGTGTGCACAGGCTGGATCTCGTCACGGTTTCCCGGGTACTGCGCCGCGAGCCGCTCGTCCACCGGGTCCAGAAGTCCGTCCAGACGATCGTGGACGGCGGCGGAGAGTCGGGATTCTGTCATCGGACGATCTTCTCAGAACGTCCGCGAGCCCGCAGGTTCTCACGCCGCCGATCCAATCCGAGTCAGCGGCCCCCGACGAACGGAACGTTGACGAAGCTCGGCCGGTCCGCAGCCAACTCGATGTGCTGCGGCTTCAGTTGGCTGTCGGCGAGCATCGGCCCGAGTGCCAGGTAACGCGGCACGCTGGCAGCGTAGACGTCGACGCGGAGTCGGTGTCCGGGTTGTAGCACCGCGTCCGTCGGGAGCATGTTGATGTCGACGGCGGTGACTTCACCGGGAACCACCGGCTGACGGGTGTCGATCGTCAGATAGTGGTGCGGTTCACTGTAGTCACCGTTGGCCGAGCGAGTGCTCTTGGAATCGTCGACCGCCCGGAGCGACGCAGTCAGAGCGCCGTTCGTGATCGGTGTCGAGGTTCCGTCCGGCGCTAC
>NZ_JBEOXI010001158.1:0-1111 GCF_040296465.1 Streptomyces sp. NPDC002130 | reverse complement strand
GCCCCCCACAAGTGAGGACAGAACCGTCTATTCCGCCTGCCTCACGCGACAGTTGCCGGCAGGCCCAGATCGGCCAGCACGGACAGATCGCCCTCTTCCCAGGGCTCGACATCGTCGAGGTCGTCCGGGTCGATGTCGGGGATCTCGATGTGCAAGGCGTCGAGGACGTCTGCGGCGATGTCGTAGTCGATGGCGGCGGTGGCGTCGGAAATCAGCAACTGCGTGCCCGACGGCGCCGGACGAAGCACGATGAAGAACTCGTCGTCGACGTCGAGAAGGCCGAACACGGCACCCGAACTTCGCAGCTCACGCAGCTGCGTTTCGGCGGCCGAGAGCGAGGTCAACGCGTCGGGCGTCAGTGCCTTGACCGTCCAACGCCCCTCTTCACGGACCACCGCGACACCGAAGCCTTCAAGCTCCTCCGACTGGTTCGAAGAGGCGCTCTTGTTACCCGCGCGCTGTGCACCCATGGCGCAACGGTAGTCCGCCTGGTGCCAGTGAGTGAAGTCCGAGCATCGATGTGCCAACCTGAACTCGTGTCTGCGATCGATTCCGCCCCACCAGTCTGCGTTCTCGGCCTCGGATTGATCGGCGGTTCGCTCCTTCGAGCGGCCGTCCGATCCGGCCGTCAGGCGTGGGGGTACAACCGCTCCAGCGAGTCCGCCGACGCGGCCCGAGCCGACGGTTTCGACGCCGACACCGACCTGGTTGCCACATTGCGCAGGGCGAACGAGAGCGGTGCCGTCATCGTGATCGCCGTGCCCATGCCGGCCGTCGACGCCACGTTGGAGGCCATCGCCGCGCACGCGCCGAACAACCCGATCACCGATGTCGTCAGCGTCAAGGGCGAGGTGAAGGCCGCCGTCGAACGGGCTGGTCTGAGCGCCAAGTTCGTGGGCGGTCATCCGATGACCGGGACGTCTGCTTCGGGTTGGGCGGTCGGGGATGCCGATCTGTTCGTCGACGCGGTGTGGGTAGTGGCCACCGACGACGGCGTCGACGCGCAGGTGTGGTCGCAGGTCGCCGCATAACCAAGGCCCGTCTCAGTCGGCTGGCGGGCACCGACCACTTGCCGGGACCTTCCGTTCGGCCGCGGCCCGATCGGTCGAGA
>NZ_JBEOXI010001157.1:0-1112 GCF_040296465.1 Streptomyces sp. NPDC002130 | reverse complement strand
GCTGTTCCCGGGCAAGAAGGCGATCTTCCTTGCGGCGGCCGAGCGGTGGCAACCAACCCGGACGACGACATGGTCACCGAGGCTGTCGACGCCGCACGCCGCGCCGACGTCGCGGTGCTGTTCCTCGGACTACCGTCCGCCACGGAATCCGAAGGATTCGACCGAACCGACATCGAACTGCCGGCTGACCAGATCGCCCTGCTGGAAGCGGTCCACGGCGCGAACCCGAACACGGTCGTCGTGCTCGCCAACGGCGGTGTGGTTTCGATCGAGCCTTGGAAGGATCATGCCGCCGCAATCCTCGAGGGCTGGCTACTCGGCCAGGCGGGCGGCTCGGCGATTGCCGATCTGCTGTTCGGCATCACGAATCCGTCCGGCCGCCTCACGGAGACCATTCCGCTTCGCCTCCAAGACAATCCGTCGTATCTGCATTTCCCGGGATCACAGCAGCACGTCCGCTACGGCGAAGGCCTGTACGTGGGATACCGCTACTACGACTCCGCTCTGCGCGAAGTGGCGTACCCGTTCGGGTTCGGCCCCTTGGCTGCGATCACATCGTGCAGCAACCCGACCACCTTCTCACCTTCGGAGGTGACCTTGGCCTTGGTCATGGGATTGAACAGCAGGTAGCGACGGTCCTCGAGGCTGGCGCTGCGGAAGTAGTCGACCGCCCGCGCACTGAACTGCTTCATCGCGATCAGACGTGAGTACGCGTCGACGAAGGCGGCGCGAACGTGGGCGAAATCCGTGACGGGATTGCCGTACAGAATTCGATTCTGCGCGTGAGTGATTGCCTCGAAGAACGCATGTTCGGTGATCCCGATGGAGCCGGTGCAGAGGTTGAACTTTCCGACGTTGACCGTGTTGAGCGCGGCCTCGAATGCGGCGACGCCGGTGTGCAGAATGTCTTCCTCACGGACCGGATAGTCGTCGAGGCGGAAATTGCTGACGTACATCTGGCCGCGCAGGACGTTGTCCACGAGTTGATAATTCGGATGTGCGCTGTCGGCGACGAAGAACACGTAGCCTTCGGGACCCTCGACGTCGGTACGACGCCCGAACACCGACACCATTCCGGCTACGTTGCCGTTCCCGATGTAGTACTTCTCGCC
>NZ_JBEOXI010001156.1:0-1112 GCF_040296465.1 Streptomyces sp. NPDC002130 | reverse complement strand
CGAGCTCTGCGTGAACGTCCAGATGAACACGCCCGTGACCAGGAACGGGATGTAGTCCGGCACGCCGTGCTTGGTGCCGAGCCCACCACGAGGTAGATCCACAGCATCACGCCACCGGCAAGGAATGTCGGAAAGGCAGCTCCCACAAGAATTCCGTTGTATCCGTACAGGCCGATACGCATCGAATCGTCGTCAGAATGCAGCATCATGCCGGTGACGGTGGATACCACCAGACCCACCACGGCACCGATCGCGACGGTGATCGTGTCCGCGGCTGTCGCGCCCCAGAAGATGCCGACCAGAAACAGCAGGCCGGTCAGCGCATTGCCCTGAAACATCACTTGCCCGGAGCCTTTGAGATTCGTGTCGATGAATCTGAGCACGACGTTCTTGTCCGCGACGTCGTCCCACGGTTTGGTGATGGTGGTCATCGCACGTCCCTCGATCCTTCTCCGGCGATCCGCGTCATCCCCACAGCGGGACGGGCGGAATGGTGGTGTCCAGAACTGCCTTTCGCACCAGAGCCCAGAAATCACGAACCTTTGCCTTGACGGGTTCGCTCTCCGGACCGAGGACTTTGAAGATGAGACCGGCGTCGTTCGGTAGCCGACTCGCTCCGGAAACGACCTTGCCGTCACGGCCCGGAACTACCTCTTCGAGAATCGCGTCGGCATGCTCCTTCGGTGTCAACAAGATGACATTGCCGAACACGTCGTGATCGCCCATGATTCCGCCGTATCGCACGGGAAAACGTGCCGGTTCGATCACCAGCTTCTCGGTGAAGAGGTTCTCCCCGTCCGGACGCTCCGCCTTGATCATTGTGGAGTACAGGTCGTAGACGAACATCTCTCCGCCGTCGTGGTACTTACGACCTGGCATGACGATCTCCGAGAACAACAGCGTTGCAGTCGGATCCACCGTGATGTCGGTGCGCGCGTAGTACCTCGCGTTGCGGTGCGGAATCGTCACCCCCGGCATCAGTTCGAGATACGAATTCTCCGCGAGCACCACTTTCTGGGGCGGCGACCCGCGATGTCGGCGATGGCCTGCTCGACGGGGTCGAGCGCGAAGGTCTCGACATCGTCGGTGCTGTACAGGGCGGTTGTGGCGCT
>NZ_JBEOXI010001155.1:0-1113 GCF_040296465.1 Streptomyces sp. NPDC002130 | reverse complement strand
GACCACGGTGTGCACGCCCAGGGCGTCACCCCCTGGCCGCAGGAGGTCACGGCCCAGATGGTGGCCAACTTCCTGGGCGGCGGCGCCGTGTGCAACGCCTTCGCCACCCAGGTCGGTGCCGAGGTGTGCATCGTGGACGTGGGCGTCGCCGCCGACCTCCCGGCCACCCCGGGCCTGCTGCCCCGCAAGATCCGTGCCGGTACGTCCGACCTGACGACCGGCCCCGCCATGACCCGCGAGGAGGCCAGGCAGGCCATCGAGGTCGGCATCGAGACCGCCCGCGACCTGGTCGCCGCCGGCAACAAGGCCCTGCTGACCGGTGAGATGGGCATCGCGAACACCACCGCGTCCGCCGCCCTGATCTCCGTCTTCACGGGTGCGGACCCGGCGGAGGTCACCGGCCGGGGCACCGGAATCAACGACGAGACCCTCGCCCGCAAGACCGAGGTCGTCCGCCGGGCCCTGGAACTCCACCAGCCGGACCCGGCCGACCCGATCGGCGTGCTCGCCGCGATCGGCGGCTTCGAGCACGCCGCCATCGTCGGCCTGCTCCTCGGTGGCGCCTCCCTGCGTACGCCGGTGATCCTGGACGGCGTCAGCGCCGGCGCCGCTGCCCTGGTCGCCCGCGCGATCGCCCCGGAAGTCCTGGCCGCCTGCATCGCGGGCCACCGCAGCGCCGAGCCGGGCCACGTCGCCGCCCTCAACAAGCTGGGCCTGCGCCCCCTGGTCGACCTCGACCTCCGGCTCGGCGAGGGCACCGGTGCCCTGCTCGCCCTGCCGCTGGTCCAGAGCACGGCCCGGGCGATGCACGAGGTGGCGACGTCCCTGTCCGTCATTGCCGTGTCCTTTCCTTGCCTCTCGACATCTTCGCCCATAACTGTACTATCGAATGCAATACGATCGTTTCAAATTCGTACGTTAGGCGGGAAGATGGCAGTGGGATCGGTGAGTGAGAGGAAGAGTGGCCATCGTTTACGCAGGTGGATGGTTACTTCCCTGGCAGTGGTCGTTGTTCTGATCGTGGGTCTGGTGGGCTGGACGCTGTACCAGAACACCTATGTGTCAGCCCTCCGTGGGCTCCGCGGCGGCCGTGGCCTTGCGGGTGCGGCGGGC
>NZ_JBEOXI010001154.1:0-1113 GCF_040296465.1 Streptomyces sp. NPDC002130 | reverse complement strand
CACGCCGCCCGCGGCGTGCACCTCCTCGACCATGTCACGCAGGTAACCGACGGGGTCGGTGAAGAGGCCGTCACTGGAGTACGCACAGTCGGTGATCAGCGCCGCAAGCCTGTAGCCGTGGCGCTCGAGGTCGTCGATCGCGCCGCGCACCTGGCTTCGCATGTGGTCGGGAAGCGATGAACCCGGCGGGACGAGTCGCGGATCGGGAGCATCGATGAGCCGCACATTCGGCCCGAGCGGTGATCCCGCGCCGAGCGTCGGCGAGAAGCTCGCAACCTCGCGGGTGAGACCGTGATAAGCCCAGCGAGTCACCACGATTCCCTCGCCACCCGTGTGGAAGCGAGCCACGCGCATGGCCAGGTCGTTCGCCTCCGACCCGCTGCACGCGAAGCTGACCCTCGAGAGCCCTTCGGGCATGGTCGCGAGGAGGCGCTCGGCGTAGTCGACGAGTGACTCCTGCACATAGCGCGTGTTGGTGTTGACCGCCGCCATCTGGCGTGACACGGCCTCGACGACGTGCGGGTGTGCGTGACCGACACACGGCACGTTGTTGTAAGCGTCAAGGTAGTCGTTGCCCTCCCGGTCGAACAGGTGAGCGCCTCGACCGGAGACGAACTCGACCGGCTCCCGGTAGTTCAGCGCGTAACCAGGGCCCAGCACGCTGTTTCGCCGCTTGACGGTGGACTGCAATCGCTCAGGCAGGCCGGCGAGCGCTGCGGGGTCGAACCTGTTGGGGTAGTTGGCCAGTGCTCGACTCAGCGTGGAAGTCATCAGCGAGTCCCCTCCTTCGTGGCTTGCATCTCGTCGCGGCCGCTTCAGCCGCGGATCGTTTTTGTTTCAGTTTCAGCCTGAAACTTATACCGCAGACGCGGGTGCGGCAACCCTTGCGACAGCGAACAGTGCCCGGTGTGGATGGCCAGGAGACACGACTGGCTCCATGCGCACCTCAGGCCAGGGCCTGGCCGCTGCCCGCGACGACCTCCGGACGCAGCAGGGCGGTGAGGGTTTCGGCTGGCAACAGGCCCTTCTCCAGGACGAGTTCGGCAACACCGCGGCCGGTGGCGAGGGCCTCCTTGGCGATGTCGGTGGCGGCCGTGTAGCCGATGTGCGGGT
>NZ_JBEOXI010001153.1:0-1114 GCF_040296465.1 Streptomyces sp. NPDC002130 | reverse complement strand
TGTGGACGTCGTCCTGGAAACCGTCGGCGGCGACATCCTCACCAAGTCCATCGCCCTGACGGCCCAGTTCGGCCGGCTGGCATCGCGCTGGCCGCCCCCGACGCAACAGACGCGGAATACGCCGCAGCGCTTCGCCGGGCACAGATCGACGTCAGCCTCGATGTCGATGCCGCTTCACTCTCCGGCGGAGAACGTCAGAGAGTCGGGCTTGCTCGGGTATTCCTTTCGCCCGCAACAGTACTGCTGCTCGACGAGCCGACCAGCGCACTCGACGATCGGACAGCGGCCGAACTGTTGAAAGAACTACGACACCTCGCACATGCCGAAGGAAAGACGATTGTGATCGTCACCCACGACCCCGCTCTTGCAGACGACGCCGACGATCGGCTCGACCTCCGGAGTCTCATCGCATCCGATGCTGCCCTGACTGGAGCCGAACAATGAACAGCACCACTGCAGCCCGTCGACGCTTGATCACCATCGGACTCGGTTGGGTGTCCGTCGCTGTCCTCGAAGCGATCGCGTTCACCACCCTCGCGCTCTCGATAGCTGATCACCGGTCGCCGGTCCTCGTCCTGGCCACGGCCACCATCGCTCTCTTCGTGACCGTCCTGGTCTCGCGGGGCGGATATTTCACCGGGGCTCGACTCGTCGGCGATCTCTACGACGCGCTCGGGGATGCCTTCGCCCGCGCGAAGCTGTCCTGGTTCACCGACGACAACCGGGCTCTGCTCGCCACCGTCACCGGGCGCGGGATCCCGTCGCTGATGAGTGTTCCCGCACACCAACTTCAGACCTTCCTCGTTGCACCGCTGATCCCGCTGCTCCTGCTTCCTGGAATCGCGGTCGTCGCGGGACCCGGAGTCATGCTGCTCGTCGGGGGACTTCTCGCGGTGTCGCTCGCAGCTCAGACGCTGGCCCAACGCGCTCTCAGCCGAGCGGACGAGCGCCGGCACGAGGTTGAACTCGCTGCGACGCTGTCAACTCTCGAGCTCACCGACCATCTCGAATTACTGCGTACAGCAGCGGGTCCCACTCGTTCCGTCGAACGGATCGAGCGAAGCTGGCGGGATCAGGAAACCGCGCTTGCACGGACCAATCTCGCCGCGGCGCC
>NZ_JBEOXI010001152.1:0-1115 GCF_040296465.1 Streptomyces sp. NPDC002130 | reverse complement strand
ACCCCGCGCAGGTTGTGCCGGGAGACCGGGCCGGTCTTCAGCCACCCGGCCGCCTCGCGCACCTCCCGGGCCGGGACGGGGGAGCGGTCGAACAGGGCGGGCGCCTACCCGACGACGGAACAGACGCTGTCGTCTCTGTCGGTTGTTCTCAACGGCGGCGGTCTCGCGCAGGTTCAAGACATCACGAAGGAACTCAACGCCGCTCTCGGTGGGCGTGAAGACTCCGTTCGCGACCTCCTACCTCAGCTCGATCAGTTGGTCGGCAGTCTGGACAAGCAACGAGGCGACATCGTTTCGGCGATGGAAGGACTCGATCGCCTGTCCTCGACGGTCCAGGCACAGCACGACACCTTGAACAAAGCGCTCGAAGGTATTCCGCCGGCACTCGAGGTTCTTGTCGCTCAGCGTCAGGACATCACCAACGCGTTGACCTCGCTCGGAGGTCTCAGCGAGGTGGCGAGCCGTGTCATCCAGGAGAGTGGTGACGATTTCGCGACCAATGTTCGTGCGCTGTCACCGACCCTGAAGGCGTTGGCTGATTCCGGTAACGCTCTCACCCAGGTTCTCGGCGTTCTCCTGACGTTCCCGTTCCCACAGAACGGAATCGACAACGTCATCCGCGGCGACTACGCCAACTTGGCGATGACCATCGACATCTCGCTGCCCCGACTAGATGCGAACTTCCTCACCGGAACTCCGTTGGCCGGAACGCTCTCGGGGCCGGAAGGTGTGTTGGGCAAGCAGGCCGGGCTCGCCGGGCAGACAGGCAACCCGTTGAGTGATCCGCTCAAGCCTGCCGCACCGCCCGCCCAGGCTCCTGCCGGACAGGCTCCCGCAGGAGAGGACAAGTCAGCGGATCCGAATACCATTCAGATTCCGGGACTTCCGCCGATCAACATTCCAGCTTCGAATTCGAGATCGACACCACCCGCGCCGTGGAGAGCTGGAAGCGGGAAGTCGCCGAAAACGTTGCCGCACGTGACGCCCAGGCGCTCGAGACAACCTCCTGATCCGCAGTCGAAAGCACTGCTGAAACAACCTGACTGGATGCAAGGAACAACATGACGTACGAAGTGCTCGAACAGATCAACGCGATGGCCGACGACATCTTCGCC
>NZ_JBEOXI010001151.1:0-1115 GCF_040296465.1 Streptomyces sp. NPDC002130 | reverse complement strand
ACCGGTCACGCGCCGCACCAGCTCGTCGACCAGCCAGCCGTAGGTGAGCGCGTGATAGCCGTGGTCGGTACCGGGCTCCCAGACGGGGGCCGATGTTCGGACAGTTCTCACGCGAACTGTGCGATTGGCGTGAGCTACGGAGGATCTTCCCGGCCGAAGTACCTCGCTTCAGCTGCCGACACAGCCCCGTCGGTAGCGACCCTCATAGACGAGTGGAGCAGACGTGAGCACCAGTATCGATTCATTCGGAGCCAAGGGAACCCTCGAGGTCGGTGAGAACTCTTACGAGATCTTCCGCCTCTCGGCCGTCCCCGGCACCGAGAAATTGCCCTATTCCTTGAAGGTTCTCGCCGAGAACCTTCTCCGCACCGAAGACGGTGCCAACATCACCGCGGATCACATCCGCGCAATCGCAAGCTGGGATCCCTCGGCCGAGCCGAGCATCGAAATCCAGTTCACGCCTGCCCGCGTGATCATGCAGGACTGAGCCATCAGGGCAAGCGTGGCACCCCGTCGATGGGCGGCATCGCGATCATCGCAGGCATGTGGGCGGGCTACCTGGCGGCACACATCATCGGATTCGGCTCGCGGCTACCGCGGCTGTCTGCATCCGGTTGGCTGGTTCTCGCGCTCGCCACGTCACTGGGAATCGTCGGCTTTCTCGACGACTTCATCAAGATCCGCAAGAAGCGCAATCTCGGGCTGAACAAGACGGCAAAGACTGTCGGTCAGCTGGCGAGCGCCATCATCTTCGGCATTCTGTTCCTGCAGTTCTCCAACAACAACGGAGTCACTCCCGGAAGCCAGTACCTGTCCCATGTTCGTGACATCTCGGTGTTCTCCATGGGTGCCATCGGCTTTGTGGTCTTCTTCTGCATTCTGGTGTTCGCCTGGTCCAACGCCGTCAATTTCACCGACGGCCTCGACGGTCTCGCGGCCGGCTCGATGGGCATGATCCTGGGGACTTACGTCGTCATCGCCGGTTGGCAGTACCGGAACTCGTGTGTCCTCGAGCCTGCCGCCGGTTGCTACGACGTTCGTGACCCTCTCGATCTCGCGATCGTCGCTGCCGCGGCAGGTGGGGCGTGCCTGAGTACATGACCGCCGACCGGCGG
>NZ_JBEOXI010001150.1:0-1115 GCF_040296465.1 Streptomyces sp. NPDC002130 | reverse complement strand
CCTGTCCGGGCAGCCCTCGTGGCAGGAGACTGTGCTGGAGGGCCAGGGCCGTGGCGCGCTCCCGGGCCGACGCCGGGTTCATCGCCGGGCCGCCGTTGATCGCGCTGGCGGCACTGGCCGAACGAGCCGAGCCCCGACCGCGCACAGCCCTACAACCTTGGCGAAGCGATCGGACTCAATTGCTGCTGCCGTATCTCTTGATCGCGGTCATCGCGACGATCGTGACGGTGCAGGCACTCATCGTCGGCAACCTCGATGCCGTGGTCGTGATACTCGGTGTCGTCGTGCTGGTTCTCGCGCTGGTGCGCCAAATACTCACGCTCCTCGAGAACGACGCGCTCCTTCAACAGATCTCCGCTGCCCAGGACGAGCTGAGGTACCGAGCACATCACGACCCACTCACCGAGCTTGCAAACCGGGCCGCGTTCGACGAACACTTTGCGAGCGCCATCGAAAACTATCGCCAGACGAACTCCGATTGGGTGCTGATGCTCGTTGATCTGGACGATTTCAAGCAGGTCAACGATCGATACGGGCATCCGGCCGGCGATCGTGTACTGGTTGCTCTCACTGCGCGTTTGCGCGAAGCGGTTCCCGAAAGTGCGTTTGTCGCTCGATTCGGAGGCGACGAGTTCACTGTGCTCCTGCAGGGCCCGCTCGACGATGCCGTCGTCGTCGCTCGCAGGATCGTCGACGCCCTCAGCAGCGATGGGATTGGCGGCGAGAAATCGGTGTCGGTGGGTGCGAGCGTCGGTGTAGCGGGATTCGGGTCCGTGCAGTTCGAGTCGGCGCAGCTCGAGTCGGCGCAGTTCGGGTCCGCGCAGTTCGACTCTGCGGATGAGCCGCTCAGCGCGCACACTCTGCTTCGCCGAGCAGATGCGGCGATGTACGAGGCGAAGAGAAGTGGGAAGGGCGCTGTCGTCGTCTACCGAGATCGCCGCGAAGCCTAACGCCGCAGGAGAGCGAAGATCGTTGCCGGCGAACCAGATCCGGCCCTGTTGATGGCGCTACCGACGAGGATGCTCGCCCCGGTGGTCGGCAGGGCGGCAAGATTGTTCAGGTTCTCCAGGCTGATTCGATGCTTGTCGTACAGGATCGTCGAGACGGGGTAGGTT
>NZ_JBEOXI010001149.1:0-1115 GCF_040296465.1 Streptomyces sp. NPDC002130 | reverse complement strand
TCTTGTTTTCGGGGCTCACGTATATCGACTCTGGCATAGATTGCGTGAAGACGCACATGAATATCGGGGCTGACGTTTCCTCACCGGCTCCCAGGGGTACCGCCCGACGGACCAGTCCTGCGGCACGGAGAAAACCGATACGGAGAAACACTGTGGCGATCACCGACATCAAGGAATATGCCCATCTGACCGAGGAAGACGTCGAGGCGCTCGGGCGCGAGCTGGATGCCATTCGGCTCGACATCGAGGAGAAGCGCGGAGCGCACGATGCTCGATACATCCAGCGAACGATCGCGTTTCAACGCTCATTGATGGTGGCCGGCCGCATCGTCTTGTTCGCCAGCAAGAAGAAGCCTGCCTGGATTCTGGGGACTGCGCTCCTGGGTGCCGGCAAGATCATCGAGAACATGGAACTCGGCCACAACATCATCCACGGCCAGTGGGACTGGATGAACGATCCCGAGATTCACTCGAGCAACTGGGAGTGGGACAACACCTGCCCGTCCTCGGGATGGAAGCACTCGCACAACTTCACTCATCACAAGTTCACCAACATCGTCGGCCTCGACAACGACGTGGGTTACGGAATCATGCGCGTCACCCGTGATCAGAAGTGGCACGCCGACTATCTTTTTCAACCGATCACGAATTTCGTTCTCGCGACACTGTTCGAGTGGGGCGTGGCACTGCATCACCTGGAAACGGACAAACTCCGCAAGGGCGAGGTGAAGTGGTCCGAGAAATCGGAGATGGCCAAGGACGTCGGAAAGAAGATCGCGCGGCAGGTGACGAAGGATTACATCCTGTTCCCCGCTCTGACCGGTCCGGCGTGGAAGACCACGTTGACGGCCAACGTCGTTGCAAATCTCATCCGCAACTATTGGAGTTACGCCGTCATCTTCTGCGGGCACTTCCCAGACGGTGCCGAGAAGTTCACGCTCGAGGAATTCGAGAACGAATCGCGCGCTCAGTGGTATCTGCGACAGATGCTGGGGTCAGCCAACTTTCACGCCGGTCCGGTCATGGCATTCATGAGCGGCAACCTCTGCTACCAGATCGAGCACCACTGCTTCCCCGACTTGCCGAGCAACCGGTACTCGGAAATCGCTGTGCCG
>NZ_JBEOXI010001148.1:0-1116 GCF_040296465.1 Streptomyces sp. NPDC002130 | reverse complement strand
GTTCCCGGTGTCGGTGGGGACTTCGAGACGGGAGTCGTTGTCGGATTTGTGACTGGGCTTTTAGGCATTGCTGTGACTTTGTTCGCAGCGCTGATGAGTTCGTTGGCGTGGCGGCGCCGAGGTGGCCCGGCATTGTCGCTTGGTATCGGTGCTATTGCCTTGCTTGCCGTTCTTCCTGGCGCAGTGAATTTGAGTATCGCGGTCGGTGCAGCAGGATCCGGGGTAAGGGCGGCGGGGAGGATCCTCGACGTCGACGGGCCGGCGTTTCGTGGAGCCTGGGTAGCCGGATCAGTGGCGGGACTGTCGCTGTATATGGTCGGGGCGCTGCTGTTAGGGAGGAGCCTTCGTTCGGCATTCGGGCCTGTCAGGCAGGCGGCGGCGCCGCCAGGGGTGATCGGCTACACCGCCGATGGCCGACCTGTTTTTGCGCAAGTGGGCTTCACATCGGACGGGATTCCGGTACTCGCAGATGAACTTGATGTGCGCTATCCAGCGCGATCAGCGGTCGGTACGAATGCCTTGGCCATCGTCGCACTGGTACTTGGAATCTTCGGTGGGGTTCTTGCTATTCCGGTGGGCCATGTGTCGCTGAACCAGATTCGCCGTTCCGGCGAAAGTGGGCGCGGATTGGCAGTGGCCGGCCTCGTTCTCGGCTATCTGTCGCTGGTCGTCGTCGTCGGTGTCGTATTGGTGGCTGTGCCCGCGGCTTATCGATAATTTGGGTCGCGCGTCAGAGTTGGGTGGGCTGGAGTGGCTCGATGTCGAAGGTGTGGGGTCCGAACAGGCTCGCCGTCCGGGTGCGAATGGACGGAAGTGCTTCGTAGAGGCTCCCGCCGAGGCGGTGGAGGGAGTTGAACGATCGCGATTCCCAAACCGGAAACTCTCCGTCGGTGTCGCGTGATGCTGTGTCCCACAGGAGGGCGTCACCGTTTTCGCTCCATCCGAAAACCTGCAGCGAGTCGGGGAGTGACCAATCGCCGTCGGGTTCGATCATCCAATCGAACTCGTCATCCTGTCCTTCTGTGTAGACCGAATGAAGATGAGCGGTGAGGTTGCGGGCGCCGACGCCCGCCTCCGGGCCGAGATCCGCAAGGACTGGAAGCGGAAGGGGGCGAT
>NZ_JBEOXI010001147.1:0-1117 GCF_040296465.1 Streptomyces sp. NPDC002130 | reverse complement strand
CGCAGTCTGCTTGCCGGAGTGTCGGACGGAACCTTCGACATAGCCGTCATCGGGGTGGCGGGAGAGCTGCCGGAAGGGCTCGAATCGAGGGTGATCACCGACGAACGACTGGTGGCCGGAGTGGCAACGGATCATCCGCTGGCCGAGGTGTCGTCTCTACCGTTTGCCGAGCTCGCCACGCGATCGGTCATCTGTCTGCCGGAGGGAACCGGTATCAGGACGTGTCTGAACTTCGCATGCGCCGCGGCCGGCACCACGCCGACGGTTGCGCTCGAGGCAAGCAATCTCGGCATCATCGTTTCATTGGCAGCGCAGGGGTTGGGAATGGCCGTGCTTCCCGAGTCGGCAGTGGGGGAGTTGCATCGGATCGATCTCGAACCGGAGGCGCGATCTCGGCTGGAATTGGTCTGGCGTTCGTCGGGCGGCAAGAATCCGGCGGCCTCCGCTCTCATCGATCTTGCGAGAGCTGTTCCCGCCGAGTGAGTTCGGCCTGCGCCCGATCCAATCCGCCGTGCTCGAGAGCAGCCAACCGTGACCTGTCCTTCCAGACGATGGTGCCGCGTCGCCGGACGATGACCGACATCGTTCCACCGAGATGCTCGAGCGCTCCTGGTACGTTTCGACGCTCGGCAGGTATCGGAACAGGAAGTATGTGTGCGTCGGCGATGGGTGCGGTCCCGTCGATGTCGATGCTCCACTTCCGGCTGTAACCCCGAAGCGTCCAGCGATCGTCGGACACCGTCGTCTCCACCTGTGACGTCAGAGGATTACCCAGCCGCAACACCGTTCCGTCCGGTAGCGCGGCAACGACGGCGGTGACTTCGGTGCGCAGAGGTCCGGCGCTGACCTGTCCGCCGGCAAACGCCACGCAGGCTCGAGGATCGGTGAACCCCTGTGCCTGTCCCCACCACCAGGATTCCGGGAATCCTCCCTTTCCCCAGTTTTTCTCGCCGTACACCTGCGCTCCGGTGAGATCCCAGCTCTGTCCGTCGATGACGGCGCTTCCCTCGACCCGGCCGCCGAGCAGCCACGGATGCCAGTACTGATTGAGTGCGGGAACTGATTGGAAGTAACTCGATCCCCCGAAGCGGCGGTGCGGCCAGAATCGCTGATTACT
>NZ_JBEOXI010001146.1:0-1117 GCF_040296465.1 Streptomyces sp. NPDC002130 | reverse complement strand
GGATGAGGTCCAGCGCTTCGGACCGTGAGGCCGCGCTGGATTGCAGGAGCCCACGAACCGCAGACGTGGTCGTGCTGGCTCCGGGCTTGCGGATACCGCGCATCGCCATGCAGAGATGCTCGGCTTCGATGACGACGATGGCTCCACGGGGGTCGAGCTTGCGCATCAAAGCATCCGCGATCTGACTGGTCAGGCGTTCTTGAACCTGCGGACGCTTGGCGTACAGATCGACGACACGCGCGAGCTTCGACAAACCGGTGACCTTGCCCGACTTTCCGGGGATGTAGCCAACGTGGGCGACGCCGTGGAAGGACACCAGGTGGTGCTCGCACGTCGAGAACATCGGAATGTCTCGCACGAGCACCAATTCCTGGTGGCCCTCGTCGAAAGTTGTGTTCAACGCGTCGTCGGGCTCGGAGTACAGACCCGCGAAGATCTCCTTGTACGAGCGCGCAACCCGGGCCGGCGTATCGAGCAGGCCTGGACGCTCCGGATCTTCACCGACCGCGATCAACAATTCCCGTACGGCAGCCTCTGCCCGCGCCTGATCGAACGGGCGGCCCGTTCCGAGCGACACCAGTTCACTGGCCACATCATTCACCGACAACCGAACTCTCCTCGAGAATTGTTCACAGGTCCCCCGCCGCAGAGCCTAGTGGCGCAGGGTCAGCGAGATCCGTCCGGTCCGTCCCAGCGAGCGGTGCTCGGGCCGTCGTCCTCAGCCGAATGATGCGGCGGCGGAGTCTGCGGTTGTTCCGGCGTGGGGCTCTGCCACTGGTTTTCGCCGGACGGGTTTCCCCGATTCGGATCGGCGAAGGGTCCACCGTCCGGGTACTGCACCGGGTAATCGGGCTGCGCGGGGTAACGGCGGCCGGGATGCGGCTGCTCCGGGTACGCCTGCTGCCCCGGGTGCGGCTGGCCGTACTGCCCCTGATCGGGCTGGGGCTGACCGTGTTGGGGCTGTCCGTACTGGCCCTGCGACTGGTTCGGCGGGGTCGGATTCTGTCCACCGGTGTATCCACCCGACTGCTGTCCGGGGTACGTCGGAGACGGATTCTCACGCGGAGGCCAACCCGGTGCCGACCATCCGGCGGGCGCTCCGTAGTCCGGTGTTCCC
>NZ_JBEOXI010001145.1:0-1118 GCF_040296465.1 Streptomyces sp. NPDC002130 | reverse complement strand
GGTGGACGCCCGGTCCTGGCACCGGCGGTGAGGCGTCCGGAGACCATGGGTCTGTCTGCGCCGCAACGTCGTCAGTGGGAGTTGTTCCGTTCTGCCGGCGCACATCCGCAAGCGAGCCATGCTCTGGCACTGACCCTGAAATCGAAGATCGATCCGGAGATTCTCGGGCACGCATTGGACGATGTGACATCGCGGCACGAACCCCTGCGGACCACATTCGTCGAGGTCGACGGTATCGTCGTGGCAAGAGAATCGGTGCGGCCGACTGTCGATGTCGTCGATGTCGGTGCCGGCGACCTGGGCCGAGCGGTGTTCGAGCTGGCTCAACTTCCGATGGATCTGCGTGAGCAATCACCGTTGCGGGTTCATCTGGTGCTCGGTGAAGACGGCTCTAGGACACTGCTTCTCGTCATGCACTACATCGCCGTCGACGAGTGGTCCGTAGTGCCGCTGCTGGGAGATCTGGTCTCTGCTTATGCAGCCAGGTCGCAGGGAGATCAACCGGTCTGGGACGAGCTTGCGTTGACGTACGCCGACTACACCGTGTGGTCGGACGAACTCTTGGGAGACCCCCTGGACGTGGGCAGCCGTGCGTCGAAGCAACTTGCGTACTGGCAGGATGCGCTCGACGGAATACCGACCAGTGTGAATCTTCCGTTGCCGGAAGATGACTCGGAACCTCGGGGCGACGTGGTCTCTGTCGACATCGACGCGGATCTGCACGCCAGGATCGACGCACTGGCCGCGCGCACCGGCACGAGCATGTTCATGGTCCTGCAAGCCGCGCTGGCCGCCGTTCTCACGAAGGCTGGGGCCGGTACCGATCTTCCGATCGGTTCGCTGGTTGCGGGTAGGTCGGATCCCCGTCTCGAACCGATGATCGGATCCTTCTTCAATGTTGTTCTCCTGCGCACGGATACGTCCGGTAGTCCGACGTTCGCAGAATTGCTGGCTCGGGTGAGGGAGGGGAATCTGGAAGCGCTGAGCAATCAGGACGTCTCATATGTGTATGTCGAGCAGGCTCTGGGTAATCCGGCGTCCATGAGACCTCAGGTGATGGTGATCCATCACCAACAGGCGGATTTGGACGGGCTCGGCGACTTCGGTTCTCTCGTACC
>NZ_JBEOXI010001144.1:0-1118 GCF_040296465.1 Streptomyces sp. NPDC002130 | reverse complement strand
GTGAAGCCTCAGCCAGTTCTCTTCCACGCTCATGAACGCACGCTACCCAACGAGCCTTTTCGAGGGTGTCAGTTTCAGAAGACGACTGCACTCTCGGCGAGAGCATCACTACCGCTCATGGATGTCTCTTCACAAGGGACCTTCGATGAGTTCGAGCAGCTCCGCGAGGAGTCGGTCGGCTCGGTCCTCGATTTCGTCGAGGGCCGATGTGACACTGCCGAGGGTGTGGTGTGCGTGTTTGCGGGCAGCGATTCCGTGTTCGTAGTAGTCGTCGCCGAGCGGCTCTATAGCATCCGATTGCGTTGTTGAGCTGTTGTTTTCGGGGCTCTTTCGTTGGGGTGGGTGGATGTGTCGCGGTGCCTGACCGGATAGGTGCGCGGCGGTGATGTCGGCTACTGCGCGAGCGGTGAGCGGCGTGGCGGTCAGTGGGGTGTGGCCCCATCGGTCGATCGGGGTCAGTAGCGGCCGCTGATCGGCCGGGTCGATGCGTCCGTCGTGTCCGGTGAGTTCGTTGCCGTCGCCGGTGTCCATGAGGCCCGCGAGCATGTGGGTGCTGAAATACCGGTCCGAGAATCCGAGAACTTCCATCCACCGCCGATACACCCGCGCCGGGGAGGCCCCGGCTGCTACGAGCCCCGGCGGGATCACCGCTACACGGTCGACCGCGTCGACGTGTAGGGCATCGGTGACAGGATCGGCGGTGACGTCGCAGATACGCAGCGCCGCGATCTGCGTGTACGTCAGTCCGGTAGGAGCGAGGGTGAGGATCATGGCGTCGCGGCGGGCAAACAACGCTGCCGGCCAACCCGTTTCGGGAAGCCGTGAGATCACCTCACCGGTACGGGCGGCGAGATTGTCGAGGCGTGCCCTGCGCGTCGCGTCAAGGGCGGCGCGGATATTGTCGCTGCGCCCCGGCGCCGGGAAGCCATAGCGGTGATGGGCTGTGTCGATGACGGAGATACGCCGGCGCTGCGTGACCGTACCTGCGGGGTGGGAGGAGAGGAACTGGGCCAAAAGTTCCGGCGCCATCGGCTTCCTGTGGCTCACGGTGCTGGCCTCCGCCTTCACCCCCCTCATCCTCTACACCGTCGTATCCGCCACCGACGGCATCACCGAGG
>NZ_JBEOXI010001143.1:0-1119 GCF_040296465.1 Streptomyces sp. NPDC002130 | reverse complement strand
AAGTGGGAAACGTTCCTCACGCAGGAACTCCCCAACTTCCTCGCGAACTACGGCGTTTCGCCCACCAACAACGCGGTTCTCGGTCTCTCGATGGGCGGCAGCGCTGCTCTGACGCTGGCTGCGTACCACCGTGACCAGTTCAAGTTCGCCGGCTCGCTCTCGGGCTACCTGAACATCTCGGCTCCCGGCATGCGCGAAGCAATCCGCGTCGCAATGCTCGATGCCGGTCGCTTCAACGTCGACTCCATGTGGGGACCGCCGTGGAGCCCGTCCTGGCTGCGCAACGACCCGTTCGTCTTCGCGCCGCGTCTGCAGGGCCTGTCGATGTACATCTCGTCGGCAAGCGGCCTGCCCGGTGAATACGACCACCCGCGCGCACCGATCGACTACTACAACACGGCCAACGGCATGGGCCTCGAAGCTCTCGCCCTGGTCAACACCCGTGCATTCCAGATCCGCATGAACTCGCTGGGTATCCCGGCCACCTACAGCTTCCCGTCCAACGGCACGCACTCGTGGCCGTACTGGTCGGCAGAGCTGTGGAAGGCTCGCGGCCAGATCCTCGACACCATGAACGCTTGGTGATCGTGCGCGATCCCGTGACCTAGTCACTTCACCAGTGCCGTTCCGGACTCCCTCGAAGGAGAACCGGGACGGCACTTGTGTATTCAGGTGCTGCACAAGCGCCCGATGTCAGTAACAATTGCACCACCAGTAACAGCGCGGCTACCCCAAGCGGGGATCGTTTGCGTGTAGAAATAGTTTCAACGGGGGTCTGGCTGCTCAGGCGGCCACACGATCGACGCGCGGACCGACTGTAAGGAAAGAGAGTGAGCTCATGCGAGTAGGCCTTGCCACGGAGGACCGTCGCCGGTCCCGGGCAACCTTCCGGACAAAGGTCGTCGGCGCACTGGCAGCGATGCTGGTTCTGCCGATCGCCGCGGGCTTGACGACGGCCGGAACCGCGGCAGCCGCGCCGGCACCTGCTCAGGCCGCACCGGCCGCCACCCAGAACCCCACCGGAGCAGCGGTCACGAAGGTCGACTGGCTCAGCGAGCGTCGCGTCGCGCTGTGGGTGAACTCTCCCGCGATGGCCCGCCCTCGCGCGACCCCTCCGGC
>NZ_JBEOXI010001142.1:0-1119 GCF_040296465.1 Streptomyces sp. NPDC002130 | reverse complement strand
CGATCACCTCCACGGCCGCAGGCAGTAGGGGCAGGTCACTTCGGTCATGGACGTGAAAAAGATCGGCGCATTCTGCGGCGCCGCGCTGCTGGGTTTGGTGATGATCGTCGTGGTCATCATCGGCCCGGCCACGGAGAATCCCGATTGCGTACCCGGCGGGGGCCGGGTCGGATCGGTGGCTCCCGCCGGCTCACTGGTCAAGCCGACCAAGAGCAGCGAGACCACCGACACGTCGGGATTCGGTGCGCGCTGGGGAACCCAACACCAGGGCATCGACCGCGCCGGTCCCGTCGGAACACCGATCTACGCTTTCACCGACGGCCGCGTTGTCGCTGCCGGCCCCGCCGCCGGATTCGGCAACTGGATCATTCTCGATCACCAGATCGACGGGAAGGTCTACTCGACCGTCTACGGGCACATGTTCGACGACGGCGTTCTGGTCAAGGTCGGTGACCAGGTTTCCGCTGGTCAGGAAATCGGCATGATCGGCAACGCCGGCGAGTCCACCGGCGCGCATCTGCATTTCGAGGTGTGGGACGGTGGCCGTTTGCCCGACGGTGCCGGAACCGCAGTCGATCCGGCGCCCTGGGTCGACAAGGCCGCCGAACCCGGTGCCGCCGCCCCGGCTCCCGCACCAGGACAGGAACCTGCACCGAGCAACCCGGCTGAGCCGGGCACCGGAGGCCTCAATTCCAGTCAGCTCGCTCTCGCGAAGCAAGCGGTGGCCGTCGGGGAGTCGATCGAGTAAAAGCTCAGCGAATAGTGAACGAGGCAATAATCAGCCAGTTCCGGATACATCTGCAGTTCGAGAAGAATGGCGAAGAAGCCGGGGGCCTGTGGGCTGACATTGGGCTGAGACTTGATCTGCGCGGCGTCGACATTACGAGCGCCTATTTCGACGGGATGGATCTGAAGGATTCGGTGTTCGTAGACGCTGAAGGGTCTGCTGCACGGATAGGTGACATCTGATCTGTGGTGCCGAGAGGTGCCGCTGGAAGGATGTGCACCATGCCGAAGCCCTATCCCCGAGAGTTCCGTGAGGACGTTGTTCGGTGTGCGCCCGTGAGCCGCACGTACCCGCGGACCGGCTGGTCGCCGAGATGGTGCCGCCGCCGCGGT
>NZ_JBEOXI010001141.1:0-1121 GCF_040296465.1 Streptomyces sp. NPDC002130 | reverse complement strand
AGATCCTCGGGGATACCGCGAGGACGTATCCCGACACGATCGCCCTCGAAGACTCCGAGCGTTCACTGTCGTACGGGGAGCTGGAGCGTCGATCGAATCGGATCGCTCGATACCTCATGGACCTGGGCGTCGGCCCCGAGACACCGGTCGCATTGGCAGTCGCCCGATCGGTCGACTCGGTGCTCGCAGTCTGGTCGGTCACCAAAGCCGGCGGCGTTTTCGTCCCGGTCGATCCCCGTTATCCCGCAGATCGAGTTGCGCACATGCTCGAGGATTCGGGTGTGCGCATTGGAATTCGGTCCGCCGAGGTCGCGGCCGGTCCGGCAACCGGCGGGAATGTCGCAGTTTGGATCGACCTCGGCGACGCGGACACGGTTGCAGAATGTGCCGCCTACTCCGACGCTGCCATCGACGACGCTGACAGAACAGCGTCGATCACTGCGGCGTCGGCCGCGTACGTCATCTACACGTCCGGGTCGACCGGAGTGCCGAAGGGCACCGTCGTCACCCACGCAGGTTTGGCGAATCTTGCTCGCGAACAACAGGATCGGTACCGGATCACCGCCGCGTCGCGAACTTTGCATTTTGCATCGCCGAGCTTCGACGGTGCCGTCCTCGAGCTACTGCTGGCCGGTTCGACCGGCGCGACGATGGTGATCGCCCCTCCCGACATCTACGGCGGGGAGGCTTTGAGCGAGTTCCTCCGACGCCGCGAGGTCACTCATGCCTTCATCACTCCGGCTGCTCTGGCGACTGTCGATCCGGCGGGCGTGACGGCACTGGAATGCGTAGTCGTCGGCGGCGATGTGTGCACTCCGGAATTGGTCTCGAGCTGGGGCAACGGGTGCAGACTGCACAACGGATACGGTCCGACCGAAACCACTGTCATGGTTGCCATCAGTGACCCACTCTCACCGGGGGAGCCGATCACCATCGGCGGTCCCATCCGCGGAATCGACGCCGTGGTGCTCGACGCTCGGCTGCAACCGGTCCCGATCGGCGGCGTCGGCGAGCTGTACATCGGTGGGCCGGGCCTCGCACGGGGTTACCACCTCCGTCCAGCACTGACGTCGGATCGTTTTGTCGCGCATCCGTACTCGACGCCCGGTGCGCGGATGTAC
>NZ_JBEOXI010001140.1:0-1121 GCF_040296465.1 Streptomyces sp. NPDC002130 | reverse complement strand
AACCCGGCTGCGTGGTTCTACCAGCGCCCGATCACGCTCGAAGATCATCAGAACTCACGCTGGATCGCCGAGCCGCTGCACCTGCTCGACTGCTGCCAGGAGACCGACGGCGGCCAGGCATTGGTCATCGTCTCTGCCGAGCGCGCAAAGGATCTGGCCAACAAGCCCGTCGTCATCAAGGGCGCCGCTCAGGGCAGTAGCAAGGATCAGCACATGATGACCAGCTACTACCGCCCCGACATCTCCGGTATCCCCGAGATGGGCCTGGTTGCTCGTCAGCTGTACGGCCAGAGTGGCCTGACCCCTGATGACATCAACGCCGCGATTCTGTACGACCACTTCACTCCGTTGGTGCTTCCCCAGCTCGAAGAACTGGGCTTCTGCAAGCCAGGCGAAGCAAAGGACTTCATCCGCGAAGGCAACCTCGAGATCGGTGGACGCCTGCTGTCCAACACTCACGGTGGTCAGGTCGGCGAGGCGTACCTGCACGGTGTCAACGGAATTGCCGAAGGTGTGCGACTGGTGCGAGGCACGTCGACCAACCAGCCCGAGGGCGTCGAAAACGTATTGGTCACAGCCGGAACAGCAGTACCCACCAGCGGTCTCGTTCTCGGCGCTGTTTGAGAGAGGAAAAGACAGTGACAACTTCGGAAGCTGCGAAGACCGCCGGCGATTGGCGTGGAGCCGATCTCGGGACCCGTACCGTGTCGTACACCGAGCGCGATGCGATCTTGTACGCACTTGCCGTGGGCGCCAAGGCGACCGAGCTGGACCTCGTCTTCGAGGATCAGCTTCGGGTCCTGCCGACCTTTGCTCTGACGCTGGCGCAGTGGGCTCCCGACGCTCTGGGCTCGGCGGGCGCCTTCGACACCTCGACGGCACTGCACGGCTCGCAGGAACTGAAAGTGCTTGCCCCGCTGCCGCGTAGCGGTGACGTGACCTTGAAGGCTTCGGTCGGCGAGGTGTGGGACAAGGGTGCAGCAGCGGTGTTCGAGGTCAAGGTCGAGTGCGAATACTTCGTCGCGACCTGGACCCTACCCGAGAAGGCCCACTACCCCAGCGCCGACTTCACCGCGTCGGCCAGCCGCCCCGCCACAGACCGAGCCTGCTCGATATCGGCC
>NZ_JBEOXI010001139.1:0-1121 GCF_040296465.1 Streptomyces sp. NPDC002130 | reverse complement strand
CGGCTACCCATGGGCGGAGGTCGACCCGCACCGCTCCGAGTTCCGCCGCTGGGTCCCCGGCACTCCCGGCCTGCCGGAATTGACGCGTCGAGACAGGTTGCCGTCCGTTCTCGCGGGAATTCGAGCGGCAGCTGCGGCCGGACTCGCGCCACTGAAGATCAATGCGGTGCTGATGCGTGAAACGCTCCACGGCGCGGCGGATCTTTTGCAGTGGTGCCTCGAAGCCGGCGTCGAATTACGCTTTATCGAACAAATGCCTCTGGATGCAGACCATGCATGGGCGCGCGAGAACATGGTGACCGCGGCTGAATTGTTGTCCGTATTGGGAAGCCGTTTCGAATTGGAAGCTATCGGCCGCGAAGATCCGTCGGCTCCTGCCGAAGAATGGCGTGTCGACGGGACCACGATGACGGTAGGGATCATCGCTTCCGTGACCCGCTCGTTCTGCAGTGAATGCGACCGGACCCGAATGACTGCCGAGGGAACAATTCGGTCATGTCTGTTCAGCGACCGCGAAGTCGATCTGCGTGCCGCGCTCAGGTCCGGAGCAAGTGACGACCAACTGGCGGATCTGTGGCGCGGTGCGATGTGGAACAAGTGGGCAGGGCACGGCATCGACGCCGCGGACTTCGTTCCGCCGGAAAGAAGTATGGGAGCGATTGGTGGCTGATTCGCATTCGATCTCGGTTCGTTACTTTGCTGCTGCAGCGGATGTATCCGGTTGCCGTAGCGAGGTAGTCGCCATCTCGCCGGACAACACACTTGCCGAGTTGGTGGCGGTCTTGGTCGGGCGATACGGACCGGAGATGGCGCGAGTGCTGTCGGTCTCGGCTTTCCTCGTCGGTGACGAGTTGACCCGCGACGTGTCTCGAGCCTCCGGTAGCGCTGTCGATATTCTTCCGCCTTTCGCTGGCGGCTAGGCCGACCATTGTCGGCGTAGCTATTTCTGGGTTGCCGACGTATTGTCCTATTTCGGTTATCCGGTCCAGTATTTTTATATCTTGATCGCTCCAGCTCGAGTGGTATCTATCTCCACGTTCTCCATTCTTGGTCAATTGTCCAGTGGTGATCGTTTTGTTTCATTTATCCTACTTTTGGGGGAGTGAATGCATTTTTGATTG
>NZ_JBEOXI010001138.1:0-1124 GCF_040296465.1 Streptomyces sp. NPDC002130 | reverse complement strand
GATTCCCGTCCGATCCACCGACGGTCAGGATCAAGAGGTTGATGGCGTTGCCGAACAGGAGCAGACCCAGGAGCATCCGGGTGATGCTTCGTTCGATCAGCAGGTAGACACCGGCCGACGTGAGGACGCCGATCAGGATCAGCATTCCGATGTTTGCGCTCATGGTGCTTTCACCTCGATTTCTGCGTCGAGGCGGGCGCCGAGACTTCGGAGTACGTCCAGGACCAGGCCGACCACGATGAGGTAGACGCCCAGGTCGAAGAACAGTGCGGTGACCAGTTTGACGTGGCCGATGAGCGGGAGTGTGAACTCGAAGACGGCGGACGAGAGCGCCGGGGCGCCGAGGAACAGCGACACCAGGGCGGTGCCCGCGGCCAGCGCCAAACCGAGGCCGAGAATCTTGCCCGCGTCGATGGGTACTGCTTCACCGAGTTCGTAGCGGCCACCGGCGAGGTAACGCAGCACGAGGGCGAGGCCCGCCGTCAGGCCTCCGGCGAAACCTCCGCCGGGAGCGTTGTGACCGGAGAAGAAGAAGTAGATCGACAACACCATGATGGCCGGGAAGATCAACCTCGTGGTGACCTCGAGAACCAGTGAACGGTGCCGCGGATCGATCAGGTCTCCGCCGCGCAGCCACGTCGTATCGGAGTTGGCGGCAGCTTTGTCCACGATGACGGAGGGAGCGTCGGCGACGCGCGGCGCGATACCGAAGCGGCGGTTGCGGAACACGAGGCTGGCGACGCCGGTCGCTGCGACCAGCAGCACGGATATCTCACCGAGCGTGTCCCATGCGCGGATGTCGACGAGTAGGACGTTGACGACGTTCTTGCCGTTGCCCAGGTCGTAGGCCGCGTCGGGAAGCAGCTCGTAGATCGGACGAGTGTTTCGGGCATTGGTCGCGAAGGCCGCGATGGTGGTGACGGTGATTCCGACGGCGACGGCGAGTGCGGCACGCGGCCACTTGAAGCCGATCGCCTTGCTTTCGTCGACTTCGGCGGGGAACTTCCGAAGTACGAGTACGAAGATCACCAGCATCGGCGGATTTTTGCGTTCCGCCTAGTGGGGTGCGGCTTGATCCTTGTGGGCGGGTGCGGGTTGTCTTTGGCTTGTCGCGCAGTTCCCCG
>NZ_JBEOXI010001137.1:0-1125 GCF_040296465.1 Streptomyces sp. NPDC002130 | reverse complement strand
GGCGCGCGGTGTGGGCGGCGGCCGGGCCCAGCGCGGCGAGGAAGATCCGCGGCCGGGACCCGGTCGCTCGAGGCTGTTCGGTCGTGGCATGAAGTAGAAGTCGGAGAGCACCTTCGACGAGACGACCTTCGCCCCGGTGGTGATCTTGATCTGGCTGATGACCACGAGGATCACGGCAAGGGTCATGGCCAGCCAGTGCGGCATCATGTCCTGGTAGATCTCGAGGAATTGGTGCACGGGCTGGTTGGCGATCGAGGAACCGTCGACGACGTTCGCGATGATGTACACGGCGAGGAACAGTCCGACGATCTGCTTGATCGCGCCGAAGATGACCCAGCCGGGCCCGGCGAGAATTACTGCAGCCCACCAACGACGGGTGTTCTCCGGTGTCTTGGGCGGCATGAAGCGTAGGTAGTCGATCTGCTCGGCGATCTGTGCGATCAGCGACAAGCAGACACCCGCGGCCAGCATCACCGATCCGAAGTTGACGCCCTTGCCGTTTGCGCCGTCCTCACCGCCGAAGGCGAAGAACGCGCTCACCGAATCAGGGTGCTTGAACAGCAGATACAGGAACGGCAGCACCATCATGACGAGCCACAACGGCGTCGTCCACACTTGGAGTTTTGCCAGGGCTTTCATGCCGTAGATGACCAGTGGGATGACCATCAGCGTCGAGACCGCGTATCCGATCGACAGTGGAATCCCGAGCCCCAGTTTCAAACCCTGGGCCATGATGGAACCTTCGAGGGCGAAGAAGATGAAGGTGAACGTCGCAAAGATGACGTTGGTGACGACCGAGCCGTAGTAGCCGAAACCGCTTCCGCGAGTGATCAAATCGAGGTCGATATTGTATCGCGCGGCATAGTAGGCGAGTGGGAAGCCGGTCGCCATGATGACGACGGCAAACACGGCGATGCCCAGCAATGCGTTACCGGTGCCGTACGAGATGCCGATGTTGGCGCCGATCGAGAAGTCTGCGAGATACGCGATTCCGCCGAGCGCGGAGGTCGCGACGACGCCGGTTCCCCATTTGCGGTAGCTGCGTGGCGCGAATCGGAGGGTGTAGTCCTCCAGCGTCTCCTTCAGTGCGGTGTTCTGACCGGGATTCGCCTGGTCCGGTGCGAC
>NZ_JBEOXI010001136.1:0-1125 GCF_040296465.1 Streptomyces sp. NPDC002130 | reverse complement strand
GTTACACTGGGTCGAACGCGGCGATCGTGCCGCTGTGGAAACCGCAGGGAACAGGACGTGCCATCGTGACCACGACAGTCGAGAAGCCAAGTGGGGCAGGAAAAAAGGCGGTTCCTGTCTCTTCGGAGAAGCGGTCCAACGCCGACAAGGTGTCACGTCGCCAGGTCGACAAGTTCTCCGAGCGACGCGATCAACTGGCCGAGGCTGCACTGCAAACGCTGGCCGAACTGGGCTACGCGCGCACGAGCCTGCGCGAAATCGCCCAGAATTCGGAGTTCTCACACGGCGTTCTGCACTACTACTTCAGCGACAAAGTCGACCTGATCACCCACTGCGTGCGCCACTACAAGGCGCGCTGCGTCACCCGCTACGACGGCATCGTCGCCACCGCTCAGACGCCTGAGGAACTGAAAGCCGGTTTCGGCGCACTGCTCGCGGAGACCATGATCGAAGAACCGACGATGCACCGCCTCTGGTACGACCTGCGCGCGCAGTCGATGTTCGAGGAGTCGTTCCGAACCGACGTGGCAGCGATCGACGAGAGTCTCGAAAACATGATCTGGCGCATCGTCTCTCGCTATGCCGAGCTTCTCGACGTGGAGCCCTCGGTCACCTCGCCGGCGATGTACGCGATCTTCGACGGCCTGTTCCAGCAGAGTCTGCTGCGTCATCTGTCCGGTGATCAGACTGCCGCGAACTATCTTTCGGAGAGCGTCCAGCAGATGCTGCCCCTGGTAGTGCCCACACCCTGATCAGCGAGCAGCGATGCCTTCCGCGACGTACCTGGCTCCGCGATCGAATTCGCCGACCACGTCGTAATCGGCGTCTTGCCGCCAGAAGCGGACCAACGCTCCGTACGTACCACCGATCATCTGTGCGAGAAACAGCGGCGGGTAGTCCGATCTCACTTCGCCGGCTTCGATACCGGCAGTGACGATCCGCAGGAGTTCCACGTGGAACCGATGATCGTGGGCCGCCCCCGCTCCGGAGGAGGCGAAGTCGCGCTCGAGTTCTGCAGTCACCATGCGCAGACGACGACCATCCGGTCGGCGAGCCAGCTCAGCAGCATGGCCTCCAGGCCGGACTGGCTGGCCTCGTCGACGATGACGACGTCGAACAACCCCG
>NZ_JBEOXI010001135.1:0-1125 GCF_040296465.1 Streptomyces sp. NPDC002130 | reverse complement strand
GCCGCCTTGTCCAGACGGCTGGCCAGCAGGGGCGTCACGTCGGCACCCGAAAGTCCGGCGCCGTGCACCACTATCGCGTCCATCCCGGGCTGGTACTTCTGGCGTCCGTAGACGTAGGAGTAGAGCAGAAAGCTCGTGAACAGAAACCCCAGGTACGACGCGACCAGACTGAACGATCCGAGAACGACTGCGAGCCAGTACCTCTGCGTCAGCAACGCAGATGCGAGCAACACGTAGGGAACGAGCAGTCCGAGACCCGCGACGAGTGAGAGCAGATTCGCGACGCTGAATCCCTCGCGTCGCAGCATCGTGACCCCGTTGACGATCAGGAATCCCGCGAGCAGGAGCACCAGCAACGGTGAGAGCAGAGCGATCGTCGCGATGACAAACGACGGAACCTCGGTTCCCGGCGCACCCGACTGCAACATCCACAGACCGGTGAAGATCAGTCCGAGAAGTAGGTAGACGCCGTTGCTCAGCCTCCGCCGATCCTGCCTGAACCGGTAGCCGCAGAATCCGAGCAGCGCGAGGCCGATGAGGAGAAGGATCACGGAGCCAGCCTAAGCGAGGCGCCCACTACACGGGCGCCACCACCTTCGACTGCTGGATCGCGGACAGAACCCTGGTACGACACTCGATGAACAGTGGGTCCGCCTTGGTGGTCAGTTGGTCCCGAGCACCGATCAACGGAACGTCGACGATGTCCTGCATCAACGCCGGCGTTCCGCCGAGGACGACCACTCGATCGGACAGGTACACCGATTCGTCGACGTCGTGGGTGACGAGGAGGACGGTGATGCCAAGATCACGCTGAAGCGTCAGCAGCAGGTCTTCGAGTTCCGCGCGGGTCTGCGCGTCGACCGACGCGAAGGGTTCGTCCATGAGTAGAACCTGCGGCCGATAGGCGAGGGCGCGGGCGATCGCTACCCGCTGCTGCATTCCGCCGGACAACTGCCAGGGGTAGGAACGCGCAGCTCCTTCCAGACCGACGACGGCGAGCGCCTCGGTTACCCTCTCGTTCTGAACCCTGCGCATCGACCGCATCGCCGCCGAGGCGAAGGCCAACAAGCAGCTCATCTACGCCTACTTCGGCAACAAGGCGGAGCTGTTCGCGATCGTCCTCGA
>NZ_JBEOXI010001134.1:0-1125 GCF_040296465.1 Streptomyces sp. NPDC002130 | reverse complement strand
GTGAAGCGGCGCGCCCCAGGGCACAGCGGCGGACCGGCTCCGGCACCGCCGCGTAGAGCCCTGCGTGCCCACCGGGCTCGTCCACGACTTCGGCCTGCTGATCAAGACCGCCACCCGCCTGGAACAGCGGATCGACACGGCTCTGCGCAAGGAGTGCGAGATCAGCCACACGATGTTCGAGGTTCTCATCCGGCTCTGCCGGCATCCGGACGAGGAGATCTCGCAACGCCGGCTCGCCGACGACCTCACGCTCACCAGCAGCGGCATCACCCGCCTGATCGACCGCATGGAGGGAACGGGCCTGGTGCGGCGCGTACCGGCTCCCGGGGACCGCAGAAGCGTCCTGGTCGAGCCGACCGAGCAGGGTCGTGCCGTGTTCCTCCGGGCCGCCGCGGTCCATGCGCAGGTCGTCGAGCGGTACTTCGTGGCACCGGTGGCCCCCGCCGACTACGGGCGGCTGACCCGCTCGCTCGGCGAGATCGAGAAGGCGCTGCGCGACACCTGACCGTTCGGGGCCGTCACGGTTGCGCGATTACGCAATCGATGAACTTTCGTGATGTGATCGGAGGCGGGATCCACCGACACGCGATGAAGTAAGAGGTGTTCTGGTCTGTCCGGGCTTCAACCCCAAGGAAACGCCGGCCCGCGCACACTGCCCCCGCGCAGCCACCGGGAGACGCGGCACTCCCCACCCGAAGTCCCCCGTGAAACGAGCGGCCGGGCGACCGGCGACCTGCCGGCGGCCCCCGCGGCCAAGCCCAGAGACGCGTTCTTCGACAACGCCAAGTACCTGGCCATCGTTCTGGTGGCCATCGGACACGCCTGGGAGCCGCTGCGCGACGGCAGCCGAGCCGTCACCGCGCTCTACACGCTCGTCTACGCCTTCCACATGCCGGCGTTCATCGTCATCTCCGGCTATTTCTCACGCAGCTTCGACGCAGGCCCGGGGCGGATCAAACGCCTGGTCACCACCGTCGTCGTGCCGTACGTCGTCTTCGAGGTGGCGTACACCTACTACACGCGCTGGACGAGCGGCGACCCCGACCGCGCCATCAGCCTGCTGAGTCCCCTGTACCTGACATGGTTCCTGGCGGCCCTGTTCATCTGGCGGCTGACCACCCCGAT
>NZ_JBEOXI010001133.1:0-1126 GCF_040296465.1 Streptomyces sp. NPDC002130 | reverse complement strand
CGACTCTCGTTGCCGGGTCACCGAGCAGAACATGGAGGCTAGAGAAGTGATCCGCACTGAGGGGCATGTGGTGCTGTGCGAGGCGCGGGGTGAATCCGACGTCACCGGTCTAACCGCGAAACTCGCAACCAAGGCTGACCTCGATAGCAACGGGGTACTGGTTCAGTCGCAGATCCCGGCCGTCGCGATCCGGGACTTCCTCGGCGCTGTGGCATCACAAGCAGCGATGCTCGAGCTCGATGGTCAAAAGGGCGACTGGTGCACGCGCACGGACCGCGGTAGCGACTTCCAAATTATCGGCACGAACCCGACGCAGCTTGCGAGTTGGCGCGAGAACACCTACCCGGCGTCACCAGTTTCTTCGGTCAATGGTCGCCAGGGTGCGGTCACGACCCAGGCCGTGGACATCACCGACTCGACCGCCGTCGGACGCGCAGTGATGAAAGCAGCCGATGCCGGTGCCGGCCGACTTGCACTTGGCGTTGACGCGCCTTCCGACACGCGTAGCCCAACACCTGGATCGGTGACAATCGCGACGATGGCATCGGCTGCGAAGCAAGACACTCTCCGATACGGACTCTGGTCTGACACTCGAAAGGTCGGCATCGGCGATGGATTCGCACCCGACGGATGGGAGTTCACCTACCCGGTTGTGGTGACAGGCTGGAAAGTGCAACTCGGAACCGCTGACGCAGCGGGCGGTACTGCCACCGTCATTCAGATGCAGAAAAACGCGGTCGACGTCGCCGGCGCGAGCGTCAGTGTCGCGGCCGGAGCGCGCACTGGTTCGGTGACAGGAGCGTTCGCGTTCGCGGCGGGGGATGTCCTGACGTTCGGGCAGACCGCTGTCGGAACGACGCCCGGTAAGCGAGCGTCGATAATTCTGTCGATGACGAGGGCCTGATATGTCGATGTATTGGTTCAATGCCGATGCCGGCGGTTCTCGCTTGCAAGTGTCCACTTATGTCGACTCGTACCTTAACGGTGCCTCCGCGACAACGCTGGCAGTCACCGTGCCGGGCTCGTCACAGGCTGCCAATGGCGACCTCATGGTCATGGTCGTGGAGACGAACCTCTACTACTGGAGCGGCGTCCCGGCGGGTTGGGAACTGGTCGCAAGCAATTC
>NZ_JBEOXI010001132.1:0-1126 GCF_040296465.1 Streptomyces sp. NPDC002130 | reverse complement strand
GATCAGAGACGAGAATTCGGCAGTCCTCGGGGCCGGCGAGGTCGGTGAGGTCTGGGCCCGCGGGCCCCAGATCGCCGACGGGTACCAGAACCAGCCGGAACTGACTGCGGTTCAGTTCCGCGGTGGTTGGCTGGCGACCGGAGACATGGGGCGGCTGGACGAGGCGGGGCACCTGTTTCTGGTGGGGCGATCGAAGGACATGATCATCTACAAGGGTTACAACGTGTATCCGCAGCCGCTCGAGGAGATTCTGTGTTCACACGCTGCCGTTGCACAGGCAGCCGTCGTCGGCGAACAGGCGCCAGTGGTCGGTGAGCGCGTGACGGCATTCGTTCAGTTGAACCGCGACTTCGCGTCCGAGACTGCGTCGGCCCTGAAATTGTTGGAGCGGGAACTGACGGACTACGTGGCCGCGAAGGTGGCCCCGTATCAGAAGGTTCGTTCCATCAGGTTCGTCGACCAACTGCCTGTCACGGCAACGGGAAAGATACAGAAGAACGTATTGAGGAACAGCCTTGTCGCCGACGCAGTCTAGGACGATCGTCCAGTAACTCTCCCGATTCGGTCCTGCCGCGGCGTGATTTCTGCGAGAGTGTCGAACATGCGTGGATTCCTGGTAGCCGGTGTGAGTGCATTCGCGGCGGTCGTCTCGGTAGTCTCGGCGCCCTCCGCCGGTGCCGAGACGACCGCGGACCGAGCTCACTCGTTTTCCGAGACCACGTCCGTCGGCGTCCACAACTCCTACGAGAAGGCGACGTTCCCGTACTTCGCCGACGCTCTGGATTCAGGGGCGTCCCTGCTCGAGTTGGATCTGTGGACCAACGGCGTCGGTCCGGACTGGCGTGTGTCGCACATGAATCCGGTGGCGAGCGACAGCAATTGCGTCGGTGCGCAGGACGCTGCCGGATTGCGAAGCGGTCTGCGAGATCAGGGACTCCGCGGATGCCTGGCGGATATGCGGGCGTGGCACGAAGCCGATCCCGGGCATCCGCCGGTGATGATCAAGTTGGAACTCAAGGACGGTTTCACGGCCGGTTACAGACGTGGACCCGCCGATCTCGACGCCTTGATTCTCGGGACCCTCGGCGACGCGGTTTTCGCTCCGTCCGATCTGATGGGTGAGTCC
>NZ_JBEOXI010001131.1:0-1127 GCF_040296465.1 Streptomyces sp. NPDC002130 | reverse complement strand
GGGGCCGGCCCACAATCCGAGCACGTCGCGGTGTCCGTCGAGGCTAACGCCGATCGCGGCATAGATCGGCCGGTTTGCGACCTGACCGCCGGCGGACTTTGACGACGATCGCATCGACGAAAATCGCAGCGTATACCTCGTCGAGCGGTCGGGCAGCCCAGTCCTGTATCTATCTTCGAGCTGAACCACATACTTCGAGAACAGCGGACACTGTCCCCAGCGCCGCGGTCTATGACATCAACTACCCGTGCAGGCCACATTCAAACAGACGGCCAAGCGATGTGGTGCTGAAGAACGATCACGGCAATGCCCGCGAGAGCAGTCGTCGTTGCCAATCCGAGATAAGATCAGGAACAGTCCTGAGTCGACAGCGGCGCCAGGCCTGCCATGAGCCATGCAAGCAGCATCGGCCCCGAACAGATAGGCCTGCCATGAGCCATGCAAGCAGCATCGGCCCCGAACAGATAGGCCGACCAAGACCATGCCCCTGACAGTGAAGTACTCGCAAACCTACGGCGACGCATTGACCGCATTGGCTGCCGTAACCCAACGTCCGGTGAACGTCGTCAACCTCGCCGGGATGTACGCCATCCGCGTCGAGCTGGAATACAACCGCTACGTCGTCGCCACCAACACCCCGCACGGACTCTCGGATGACCCCGAGATCGAAGGCTCCTGGCTGGTGCGAATTTTTCAAACCAACGCCGACGACGCACTGGACGAACTACTCACCGCAGCCACCCAAGTCTGGCTCATCGACGCCTTCGATTCTGCTCTCGAACAACTCGAAGCGGACGGCAACAAGATCCTCGCGGACGCAGACTTCGGCGACATCAGTCGCTCCGAAGGAGCAATCGTCTCTCCTACCGGCGAGGGGCTCGGCCTCGTCACTCTCGGCGAAGACGGCGCTCACGCTGAAGCGGTCCCGCCCCACTGAACTGACCGAGACGCGCCTCAAGCAGTGCATTCTGGGCTTCGAGGGAGAGAATCAACCGAACCCCCACCACGTTGACCCCCTCGTCGATCAGTGCGGTGATTCGGTCCAACGTGTTCAGATCCACCTCGTCACGGCGTTCGTGACGGGGGTCGCCGAGCGGTTCTGGACGGTGTGCCGCGAGAGCGCGGCC
>NZ_JBEOXI010001130.1:0-1128 GCF_040296465.1 Streptomyces sp. NPDC002130 | reverse complement strand
CTTGTGTCACACACAGATCCAGCAGTCCGGACGCCGCCTCGGTCGCGTCCGCGCCGACAGCGGCGAGGCCGGTGAGGACCACCGCGAACGAACTGGTGAAGCCGACGAGGGCCGTGACGATGCCTGCGCTCATCGGTTGCGAGTTGCTACGAACGGCTTCCGGTTCGGTGGTTTCTGTGGAGTCCGACATGGTCAGTGATTCTGCCCGACCCGCTCGGGGCACGATTTACCTGTCCGGCCGGATGGGTGAGGTGACCGCTTTGCCGTAGATGAGGTGCGTTTGGGCGTGCCAGACTTCGGGATGCGCGGCGAGGTGGTCGATCAATACTCGCTGTAGATGCGCACTGTCGCGGACCGCGACGTGGAGGAAGAAGTCCTCGGGCCCCGAGACGTTGAAGAGCGCAAGGGTTTCCGGCAACGCGAGCGCGTCGGCTGTGAAGCGGTCGACGAGGTCGCGTCGGTGCGGTCGCAATTGCACGGCGATGATCGCCTGCATCGAGCGGCCCACCGCGGCCGGGTCGACAACCGCATGGATACCGCTGATCGTTCCGTTGGCACGCAGGCGTCGTACGCGCTCGTGGCACGAGGACGTCGCCAGGCCGACACGATCGGCTAGAACCTTGTTGGTGATCGACGCGTCGTTCTGCAATTCGGCCAAAATCTTCCAGTCCACCGGATCCAGAGGCTCATTCTTCGTCATCTGCCGAACTATATCCGGAGTCGTTTTGAAGTTCCCGGATCCAGTTGCACACTCCTGGCATGAACATGTGTCTCGAATCAGCTCGGGTGTGAGGTATTTCGGATGAGTGTCGGTCAATGGCTTGCTTTCGGCTCCCTGCTATCCATCGTCCTGTTCACGCCGGGACCGGATTTTGTCCTGATCCTGCGTCATTCTCTGGCAGATCGACGGACCGGTGCGGTGGTGGCGGCCGGCGTGATTTCGGGGCTCTTCGTTCACACGGCGGCCGCGTCACTGGGCCTTTCCGCACTCGTCGCGACGCGTCCGCAGTTGCTCTCCGCGCTCACTTACGCCGGGGCGGCATATCTGACCTGGCTCGGCATCTCCGCGATCCGAAGTGCATTCAAGGCGCGAGCCTCGGACGAGGGACTTCCGGCAGCGAAAGAACC
>NZ_JBEOXI010001129.1:0-1130 GCF_040296465.1 Streptomyces sp. NPDC002130 | reverse complement strand
CGGCGCCTCGACTGGACTGGCAGCACGGCGCTTCCCCGGTGTTCCGGGACCTCATCGATCGCGAGGCCTTCGAGCTTCTCGGCGGGCCGCTGGCCCACCCGTTCCAACCCCTGCTCGATCCTCGCTTGCGGGCCTTCTCTCTCCGCGAGGGTCTCGCCGACGCGCATGCCCGGTGGAGCCACACTCCGACCGGGATCTGGGGACCCGAGTGCGGGTACACACCGGGTATGGAGCGCGGGTACGCCGAAGCGGGCGTCACCCACTTCATGGTCGACGGTCCCGCCTTGCGCGGCGACACGTCCCTCGGCCGCCCGGTTCGTGAATCCGACGTGGTTGCCTTCGGCCGCGACCTGCAGGTCAGCTACCGCGTCTGGTCCCCGAAATCCGGATACCCGGGTCACGCTGCTTACCGCGACTTCCACACCTACGACCACGAGACGGGCCTCAAGCCGTCGCGGGTCACCGGACGGACCGTCGACTCCGCCGACAAGTTGCCGTACGACCCCGAACTCGCTGCCGCCGCCGTCGACAAGCATGTTGCCGACTTCGTCGAAACCGTTCGGGCGCGTCTGCGCAGTGAATCCGCCCGTATCGGCCGCGACGCCCTCGTGGTCGCGGCTTTCGACACGGAACTGTTCGGGCACTGGTGGCACGAAGGTCCGCAGTGGCTCGAAAAGCTCCTGCGCGCGCTCCCCGAGGCCGGAATTCGCGTCGGGACCCTCGCGGACGCCAGGGCATCGGGATACGTCGGCGAACCCGTTCAACTCGAGGATTCGTCCTGGGGATCGGGCAAGGACTGGCGCGTGTGGGCCGGCGATCAGGTGTCCGACCTCGTGCAACTGAACTCCGAAGTAGTCGAGACTGCCCTCACCACCGTGGACAAGTCTCGCGGACGCGACAACGCTCCCGGCCGCCCGGAACTGCGAAACCGCGTCAACGATCAGGTACTTCGCGAGACACTGATGACAGTTTCGAGCGATTGGGCATTCATGGTGAGCAAGGATTCGGCCGCGGGGTACGCCCGCGAACGCGCACACAAGCACGCCCACGCGACCAGGGAAATCTCCGAAGCGGTGGTTTCCGGCCGTGACACCGTCGCCGAGCGCCTTGCCGAAGGCTGGAATCGTGCC
>NZ_JBEOXI010001128.1:0-1131 GCF_040296465.1 Streptomyces sp. NPDC002130 | reverse complement strand
GTGAGAAGCTGTCGGGCAACGCATAAGGATTACCGCTTGATCTGATCAAGCGAGATCTGTGAAGAACCCCGCCCCTGCACTGTGCAGGGGCGGGGTTCTTTTCTCTGTCAAGTGTCACTTGCACACAAAGAATTCAGTGAGTGAACACAAAAATGACCGGCACCGAAGGGTTGCCGGTCATTTTGTACTTCGTGAAGAGAACTCAGTTTGCGGGAGCAGGCACCCAGTAGGTGGCGGTCGCTTCGGCTGTGCGCTTACGCATCGACGCGAAGCTGTGTCGGCCTTGGCTCACGAGCATCGTGAACCACGTACGACGGTGCTCTGCCAGGGCAAAAGCAACTTCGGGAAACTCTATGCAGTGCACGCCGTTCGGCATTCCGAGGCGGTGCTGACCGTGATGGTCGCGATCTGCTCGCATGGCGTCCACTTTCTCGAGAAGGTGCAGGTACAGGTGCGTTCGCTAGAACATAACCGCACAGTCACCGAAATTGTGGTATTTGAGCCTCGAATGCCCCGGCGTGTTCGATCGGTAGGCGTGTCTCGATCTCTCGGGCGCGGAGATGAGAGACTGTCGAGTGTGTTGAGAGTAGGCCTCACTGGAGGCATCGGAGCCGGTAAGTCGACAGTGTCGAAAATCCTCAGCGAACTGGGAGCCGTCATCGTCGATGCCGACCTGATCGCCCGAGAAGTGGTCGAGCCCGGCACTCCTGGCCTTGCCGCTCTGGTCGAGGCATTCGGCGACGGGATTCTGTCCGAGGACGGCAGCCTCAACAGACCTGCGCTGGCCTCGTTGGCGTTTGCCGACGACACCTCGCGCGGCACTCTCAACGGCATCCTCCACCCGTTGATCGGTACGCGGACGATGGAGCAGATCTCGTCTGCGCCGTCCGATGCAGTGCTCGTTCAGGACATTCCGCTGTTGGTCGAGGGTTCGATGGCGCCGGCATTCAATCTGGTCGTCATCGTCTACGTCGACGAGGAGGAACGAGTTCGACGTTTGGTGGGCTCACGCGGCATGCCGGAGTCCGACGCTCGTGCGCGAATCGCAGCGCAGGCAAATGACGATCAGCGTCGTGCTGTTGCCGACGTGTGGCTCGACAACAGCGGAGAGCCGGGTTCACTCGACGACGT
>NZ_JBEOXI010001127.1:0-1131 GCF_040296465.1 Streptomyces sp. NPDC002130 | reverse complement strand
ATGCCGCGATCGGTCTGCTGCCGCTGGTGGCGATCTGCGACCGCGGAGACATCGGCGGAGTATCGACGGCGATGCACGCGGACACCGGACTCCCGACGGTCTTCGTCTACGACGGTCATGCCGGCGGCGCCGGGTTCGCCGACCGGGGGCACAGCGAACTGTCACGATGGCTCACCGCGACGCGCGACGCCATACTGTCCTGCGAGTGCGCTCACGGATGCCCGTCCTGCGTCTATTCACCCAAGTGCGGCAACGGAAACGATCCGCTGGACAAGGACGGCGCGGTCAAGGTTCTGACCGCCGTCATCGATACGATCAGCTGAGACGCGATCAGCTGACCGGACCCGCACGGGCGTAAGCCTGCGCATCACTGATCCCGAAGCCCGACAACAACACCGGTGCGCGTATCTCGACCACTACATCCCACCCCTGCACCTCACACTCCGCGAGCACCGTACGCATACGCTCCGCGATCGCCGCGGACATCTCACACGCCGCCTCGTCACCGCCGTCCAAGGCACCCGCACCGCCGAGAGCCGACAGATCAGCGGCCGATTGCGCCGTGTGCCGGGCCACCACCGCGGACCCGACATGCAACATCCCACCAGTCACCATCACGATCGCTGCCAGAACGCAGCACGCCAGAACCGTGGCAACACCTTCGTCCTCACGTAGGTTCACCCCTCTTCCACCCCTGACTCCACAGCTGCCACCGCCTCGGAAGAAATGTCGACCAACGGCAGCAACGTACTCTCGGCGCTGACAACGGCAACGGCAAAGCCGTCCACGATCTCCACCGAGATCGACGCATCTTCGGGTGCGATCCGACGGGCCGTGGCAACCGCAGACTCACGATCACCACGTGCCACCAACCGCGCGGCCTCACGAGCGGCGTCGACACACCGAACCTGCATCGACACCGCGAGGACACCACCGATACACAGCACGTCCACCGTGACGATGGAAGCCAGAGCAATCGCGGCCTCCACCGTCACGGCGCCGACGTCGGCTTGCCGAATACCTCTCGTGCACAACATCACACAGCTGTCTTGAGAGCCTTGTCGATGATGCCTGTCAGCGCCGAGACAATGGAGTCGCCAGTGACAACCGTGTACAGGACGGCACCGAATG
>NZ_JBEOXI010001126.1:0-1132 GCF_040296465.1 Streptomyces sp. NPDC002130 | reverse complement strand
GGCCGCCGAGGGCCGCACCTGGACCGCGCAGCGGGTGCACGGCGATCTGCACCTCGGGCAGTGCCTGCGCTCGCCGTCCGGTCGGCCGCTTCCTTGGCCGAAGTGCCGCCACTCAGTAGCGTGATCACCTCGCCCAACCTCAGTCGTCGTGCGGAATCGGCTGCCAGCTTGGCGCGAAGCAAACTCATCGCGGCTACGCCCGCCGCCTCGACGAGCGTTTTGACCTGCAATTCGTTCGGCTCCTCGTCCAAGATCACCCAGATCGAACCGAGGATCTGGGATGCCGCATGTATTCGCATGCCGACTCGGGGCCTGATGCCTGGCCCGATACCCGGTAGAAATACCGGCAGGGTGGAGCCGTAGATCTTGTTGAAGTACCCCATCGAGCGGAGTCGGTCGGAATAGTGCTGCGGCACTTGATGTCCGAGGACGCTCTGCTTACGTGCCTCGTCACCGAAGGCTTGATCTGCCGAGAACGCGAGGATCCGGCTCGACTGATTCTCGATGGTGACCGGGCCGTTCAGTACCTGAGCGATCGAGTTGGCAAGATCGAACAGGTCGGCGTCGGCGGCCGACGTGTGGTCCCCGTTGTTGCCGGATTCGAGGATCTCGTTGATCAGCGACGCACTTTGCAGCCAACTTGCATCCTTGACCATTCCAAGTAGTGCGATATCGGCTTCGGCGACCGCCCGTGCGACGCTGTCGTCGACAGCCAATGGCTCCCTGACGATCAGCGCGACGGCTCCGGCCGAACCGTATTCTTTTACTGCAGTGGCAATGTCGGCCGACCCGGCGAGTCCTGCGCCGAGCACGACGGCGCCCGCACTGTCCTGCGTAACTCCGGACCCTTCGTGCAGGGTCACTCGGCTGACAGTGCGGGCGTCGTCGACGGTGTCGCCTCCGCTGAGGAACGTCATTCCCAGTCTGTCGACGATGTCGACGATCGAAACTCCCGTGGGTGTGGTCACCACCACACCTTAGGGGGAGCAGGATCGATCAGTTGGCTGGTTGCCCTGCTCAGGTGGTCGGCTGCTCGGCTACAGCTTTCTCGACGAACCGGCGGGTCTGATCGAACGCCGCGGGCACCTGGACGGAATTGGTCATGTCACTGATCTCGGACCACCGTTCGGCG
>NZ_JBEOXI010001125.1:0-1132 GCF_040296465.1 Streptomyces sp. NPDC002130 | reverse complement strand
ACCCTGTCCGAAACCGGCCTGCCAGCGCCCGAAAAGTCGCGTATATCACCTCGATCCGTCCTGCCTCTCGGCCCCGGAACATACACGCCAGATGCACGGCAACCGCACGCCAGACGTCTATTAAGACCGTTTTGTAACCTTTTGCACCAAGCGAGAGAAGGCTCACGCGGGAGCGTGTACCCACACAGCGAGGCTTTCGTGACGATGGTCGAAACCGGCTGGCTGTAGAGGTTCGAGCAGCTATTGCGTTCCTGGGATTCGTACCCCTAAGTACATCTGGACGGGGTAGTCGCCGCGCATTTCCGTGTGTACTTGGACGTGAACGCGGTATTCCTCGCCGGTGTCGGCATCGCGCAGGTGCATGAATGGCTGATGCCGGCCGAATCGGACGTCCTCTTTGTCCCACAGGCGCCGAAAGGCGGGGAACTGGCTCAGTTCTTGCAGGGTTTCGATTGCCCATTCAGGGTTGTAATAGCGTCCCATCAACGCGCGGAACCAGTTCACCGTCAAGGCTGTCTCGGCTTCCCACTCCGCCATGACGTGCTTGGACTGTGGTGTGGAGAAGAGCCAGCGCAAAACATTGCCGTCGTCGAGAAGTCCTGGAAAGGCGCGATCGTAGGCAGCGTTGCATTCGATGACATTCCATCGCTCGTCCAGGTAGGCCACCAAATGTGGATTGAGCGCTGTGATCACCGTGCGCATCTCGGGTGTGACGAGTGATCGGTACTGGTCGATCGTCCACGGGGTGGTCGATGTTTCCCGTTCGGTTTGAGTGCGGCGAGCAAGGTTGTACAGGTGTCGGCGCTGGGCCGGATCGAGGCTGAGTACTCGGGAAACGTCTTCGAGGAATTTGACCGAAGGATGCGCAGATTCGTTACGTTCGACCTGCGTGATATGGCTCACGCTCCAGTACAGTTTCGCGGCAAATTCAGTCCTGGTCAGACCGCCCGGCTGCTGCGGCGTGGATCTGGTGCGCAACGCGCGAAGGTAATCGCCCAGGTTGGGCGGGCGGACGTTGTCCATGCATGACCTTTCGCGCCGTGCTCTCCGGCCCCTCCGGGGTCGGAAAGAGCACGGTCGTCGCTCATATGCGCAAGGAACACCCCGAGGTCTGGCTCTCGGTGTCGGCGAC
>NZ_JBEOXI010001124.1:0-1133 GCF_040296465.1 Streptomyces sp. NPDC002130 | reverse complement strand
AAGCACGGCACCGCCACCACCTTCGCCGAGGCCAAGGCCATTGCCGACGAGATCGGCTACCCGGTCCTGGTTGCCTGTCGAAATCGAGCAAGAGTGTCAGTTCACCAGAGACCAAGTAAGCGAATTCAGTTCCACTGTGTCTCATCAACTTCCGTTCCACGGCGCTTGCGGCACCGGGCTCGTACGTGACCAGCAGTGCGTCGACGTCCGAGCGGCCACTGCCGGCAAGTTTCTCCCAACGGACTCCGTTGGCCATCTCCAGTACCGGATTGTCGGCGGCAGACTGAACAACGTCCGAGGTTGCGGTGGTGATCGGAGGGGCGGGCCACGTTCCACCCGGACATCGGAAAGCTCAGTGGCGCTGCGTTTCCCTCGCCGAAAAGTTTGACCAGTTGCCGCGCAGAGCGTGAATCTGCGCTCCCGACCAGTGGACCAACGGTCGGATGATCTCTATCTCGAACCGATCCACCTCGGCCGCGGCGCCCTCGACCGTCGAGAGCGCTTCGTCCCAGGCGCCGAGTGCGAATTGAGTGCGGGCGAGCCAGGCTTGTGCCCACAGTGAGATTCGCGCCGAACCACTGGAAAACTCCGTTGACACCGCGCTTTCGAGGTCGCGTCTGGCGGACTCCGGGTGATCCAACGCAAGCTCGAGCCATCCGCGTCCCATCTGGAAGCGTTGTGCCTGGGCTCCGGGGCGAACGCGATCGGACAGTTCGTCGTATGCCGCGAGTGCGTCGACGGTCCTTCCGGTGGCGCCGAGTCCGAGACCCTTGATCGCCTCGGACTCCACTGCTGCGGGATCCGAAGGGCCCACCAATTCGACTGCGCGGTCCACCCACTCGACGAGAGCTGTGCCATCGAGTCGAGCCAGGGAATGCAGGACCATTCGTTGAGCGATCATCGCAGCGGTGCCTGGTTCACGATCCGCGCTGCAGTTGTCCCACGCTCTGGTCAGTAGATCTGCAGTCTCGGTCGGACGCCCTCGATGAATGGCGAGGTAGCCGAGGACGGCGTCGCGCAGAGGCCCGCGCGAAATGCTTTCTATCTCCGGCTCACCTCGCTGCTCGCCGCCCGCTGGCCCACCGCCCGGATCACCGGCTACGACAACTCGCCCGAGATGCTCGACAAAGCCC
>NZ_JBEOXI010001123.1:0-1133 GCF_040296465.1 Streptomyces sp. NPDC002130 | reverse complement strand
GTGATCCGTTTTACACGGTGAGCTGGGGGTGGCCGCAGAGACCAGCGAGAAGCGACTGTTTACTAAAAACACAGGTCCGTGCGAAGCACCGATTTCCGGGGGCTGCGGATTCCACCACACGGGGGCCGTCTTCCGGAGTTCGGCGAACTCCTCGAACGGCATGCGTTCCGCGTAGATGTCGGGGTCCGTGAAGTCGATTCCCTCGGGGAATGCGGGCTGTGCCACTGATGTCTCCTGCCCTAAGCCTTTTCATCACAGGGGTGATGGGGATCCGTGATGTGTAACACGTTCTACTCTCATTGAAACACAAGCCTGCTTACTAGGAAAGGAAACGTCGGCAGGTCTTGCTTCCCGCAGAGAACCTGTTCTACTTTTTCATTACAAGGAAAGGAGCCCGCTGTGGGCACACCAGTAATCGTCGAGGCTGTCCGTACACCGATCGGCAAGCGCGGAGGTTGGCTCGCCGGTCTGCATGCCGCCGAGATCCTCGGAGCGGCCCAGAAGGGCGTTCTCGACCGGTCGGGTATCGACCCGCTGCTCATCGAGCAGGTGATCGGCGGCTGCGTCACCCAGGCCGGCGCTCAGTCCAACAACATCACGCGCACGGCATGGTTGCATGCAGGTCTGCCGTGGCAGACCGGCGCAACGACCGTGGACTGCCAGTGCGGTTCCGCTCAGCAGGCGAACCATCTGATCGCCGGACTGATCGCCACGGGCGCCATCGACGCCGGCATCGCCTGCGGCATCGAAGCCATGAGCCAGGTTCCCCTCGGCGCAAACGTCGGCGATCAGGCCGGACCGCGTCGACCCGCGACGTGGGACATCGACATGCCCAACCAGTTCGAAGCTGCAGAACGTATCGCACGCCGACGCGGTCTTACTCGCGACGACGTCGAAGCTCTCGGCGTCCGCTCGCAGGCGCTGGCCAAGCAGGCTTGGGAGGAAGGGCGTTTCGACCGCGAGGTTCTCGAACTCTCGGCACCCCAGGTCGACAAGGAAGGAAACCTCACGGGCGAGACCAAGCTCGTCAATCGCGATCAGGGCCTGCGCGATACGACGGCGGAGTCCCTTGCCCGTCTGAAGCCCGTCCTCGAAGGCGGGATTCACACGGCCGGAACGTCTTCCCAGATCTC
>NZ_JBEOXI010001122.1:0-1133 GCF_040296465.1 Streptomyces sp. NPDC002130 | reverse complement strand
GCCCGGCACCTCGTCACCGTCGCCGATGCCGCGATGCCCCTGCTCCCCGCCGTGCTGCCCCGCGGTGGCCCCGGCCTTCGACTTCGACAAGCAAACTGCTGCTGCACAGGAACTGCAGTTCGGATTCAACAACGACTTCGCCGGATTGCTCCCGGTCGACGGGGAGCCCAACACCTACCTGCTCGTGGTCAATCACGAATACTCCACCGAGCCGGCGATGTTCCGCGGCTACGATGCGGAGCACCCGACCGAGGAGCAGTTCAAGATCGGCCTGGCCAGCCACGGACTGTCGGTCGTCCAGGTCAAGGGCGAATCCGACAACGGCAAGCTGGTACCGGAGATCGGATCGAACAACCGCCGCATCACCGGAACCACGGAATTTGTCGTGACCGGCCCCGCTGCAGGTAGCGACTTCCTCAAGACGAGTGCCGATCCCACGGGAACCAAAGTGCTCGGCACCCTCAACAATTGCGCCGGCGGTGTCACACCCTGGGGCACAGTGCTTTCCGGCGAAGAGAACTTCAACCAGTACTTCGCGAACGCCGAGGGTGTCACCGATCCCACGGTCGCAGCACGGCTGAAGCGCTACGGTCTGGCCGGCGCCGCTTCCGAGCGCAAGTGGGAACGCTTCGACAAGCGGTTCGATCTGGTCGCAGAACCCAACGAGGTCAACCGATTCGGATACGTCGTCGAGATCGATCCGTGGGATCCGTCGTCGACTCCGATCAAGCACACAGCGCTCGGACGGTTCAAGCACGAAGCCGCCACCATTTACACCACGTCGGACGGAACCGTCGTGGCCTACAGCGGCGACGACGAGCGCTTCGACTACATGTACAAGTTCGTCTCGAGTCGAAAGATGCAGGACGGCAAGAGTCAGGCAGCCATGCGCCACAACATGACTCTGCTCGACGCCGGAACGCTGTACGTTGCAAAGCTCAGCGGAAACTCCGCCGGCGAGATCGACGGCAGCGGCAAGCTCCCGTCGGACGGCACGTTCGACGGAACCGCAAGGAGATCCTGAACCTGCTGGGCCGTGGAGGGCAGCCGGAGGCGTATTGCCACCGGGCGATACTCAATGCGATCCGCTACCTGGTCGATAACGGGATCAAGTGGCGGGCGATGCCCGCCGA
>NZ_JBEOXI010001121.1:0-1134 GCF_040296465.1 Streptomyces sp. NPDC002130 | reverse complement strand
GCAGGGCCGGGTGTGCACGCCGGATGCGGTTGAGCGCGGTGATCCACGGCTCGAGAGACTCGCCTCGCGCTGCTGCTTCGGCGAAACGGCGCGGACGGAGTTCGTACTTCTCGGAGTCGAGGTATTCCTCGCTGCCGGGGCGAACGGCTTGGTGTTCGTAAAGTTCGTAACCGGAGTAGACGCCCCACGTCGGCGCCAGGGTGGCGGCGAGAGCTGCTCGCAGTGCAAACATTCCGGGCCCACCGTGCTGGAGGGACTCGTGCAGGATGTCCGGCGTGTTCACGAAGAGGTTCGGTCGGGCTTCGTCGGCCTTCGCCGCCAGCTCGTTACCGAATTCGGTGAGTTCCCATTTCGCCACTCGCCAGGTGAAGTACGTGTACGACTGGGTGAATCCGCGTCGCGCCAGACCGTACATGCGTGCCGGACGGGTGAATGCCTCGGCGAGGAACAGGACGTCGGGGTCGGTCTTCTTGACCTCCGAGATCAGCGTCTCCCAGAAGTTGGGCGGTTTGGTGTGCGGGTTGTCGACCCGAAAGATCTTGACACCGGCGCTGATCCAGTGACGGACGACTCGCAGGATCTCCTTGTCGAGGCCGCGAGGATCGGTGTCGAAGTTGATCGGGTAGATGTCCTGATACTTCTTGGGTGGGTTTTCGGCGTAGGCGATGGTGCCGTCAGGAAGGACGTTGAACCACTCCGGATGCTTCTTGGCCCATGGATGATCCGGGGCGCACTGCAGCGCGAGATCCAGTGCCACTTCGAGATCGAGCTTGCGAGCGGTGGCGACGAAGGCTTTGAAATCCTTGAGGGTGCCGAGCTGAGGGTGGACTGCGTCGTGCCCGCCGTCGACCGAGCCGATGGCCCAGGGCGAACCGACGTCACCGGGCTCGGGGGTGAGGGTGTTGTTGCGCCCCTTGCGATTGATCTCCCCGATGGGATGGATCGGCGGAAGGTAGACGACGTCGAAACCCATTGCGGCGATGCGGGGTAGGTCCTCGGCCGAGGTGCGGAACGTGCCGTGTTGCGGGACCCCGTTCTCGTCCCAACCGCCCGTCGAGCGGGGGAAGAACTCGTACCAGGAGCCGAACAGTGCACGGTTGCCTCGACGGCGAGCCGCTGCGCTCCGAACCCGCC
>NZ_JBEOXI010001120.1:0-1135 GCF_040296465.1 Streptomyces sp. NPDC002130 | reverse complement strand
CGTCGTCTCGGGAACGAAATCACCGAAATTCGAGAAATGCGCAATCTTCGACAACTGAGCCGCCACCGCATCCGCGATCTCGGCGCGCCCGTGCCCGACATTGGTGAACCACAAGCCCGCCGTCGCATCCAGATACCGAGTGCCCTCGCGGTCCCAGATGTACGCGCCCTCACCGCGAGAGACGACAAACGCGCCGTTCTTCTCCACAGCGCCCATGTCCGCGAACCCGTGCCACAATGCCGAAGCCATCATTGTCCCCTTCGAATACAAACGATGCTGGTGTGCAAACGATGTGCTGCGACTATATCGACACCAGGAATCCGCGCACGACGGCGCTCGCCCGGCACCGGCTTTCACGGGCGCACCCGTAATCTGTCGACCATGACTTTTGCCGACAATCTCGCCGCACTGCCCGCCATCGATCATCTGGCCGCCATCGAGGTACTCGACGCCGACGGAACCGTCGTCGACACCGTGGAGAACAAGCCCGGAAAGTCCGGCTCGGTCAAGGTGTACAACCATCTTGCCGAGGTCTACGGCGCCCTGACACCCGAAGCCGCGACAGCAGGACTGACGATCTTCGCCGAGCACACCGAGGACGCGCGATCGAACCCCGGCAAGCACCCGAACATCGACCGACTCGATCAGGTGATCGCCACCGGAAGCGGGCTAGGACTGCGGGGCGTTCCGGCCGCGTAGCCCGGCGCCCAACCGTCCGACGGCATTGACCGCCAACGCCATCAGGGCCATCGCGATGCCCAGCACGACAAATCCAATGAACAGGGCCAGGTAGCCCTGGTGGCGCGGATCCATGAACGGGTACGGATACCAGTCGACGATCGGACCTCGAATCAACGTGTACACCGCGTAGATCACCGGAAACAGCAGCCACTGCAGCGAGCGAATTTCGGAGATCCTGTGCCGCGAAGCGAAGAACACCCAGTCGAGGAGCATCACCAGCAGAAGAATGCGGTGCAGCGCCGAGTTGATCCACGCGTCGTTCAAATTGACGTCGATGTTCGCGAGTAGGACGGCGTAGATGATTCCGGTGATGACCATGTACAGAGTCACCGCGCCACGAATCGACTGCCATGTCCTCGATTGCGGATCACGAAATGCACCCACCAGCAACACG
>NZ_JBEOXI010001119.1:0-1135 GCF_040296465.1 Streptomyces sp. NPDC002130 | reverse complement strand
GGCCAGAACCCCGTTGGTGGTGCGAGGCATGATCGGCGCCGGCTTCTCCGCCGCTGCGCAGCACTCTCAGTCTCCGTACAACGTGTTCGCCGCGGTGCCCGGCCTGAAGGTGGTCGCCCCGTCCAACGCCTACGACGCCAAAGGCCTACTCATCCAGGCTATCCGGGACGACGATCCCGTTGTGTTCTGTGAGCACAAGGTGCTCTACGACCTCAAAGGCGAAGTGCCGGACGAGCCCTACGCGATTCCGTTCGGCGTCGCCAACTACACCAGGCAGGGCGACGACGTCACGATCATTGCGTTGTCCGCAATGGTGAACCGCGCCAACGACGTAGCGGACAAGCTGGCAGCTGAGGGTATTTCGGTCGAGGTTGTCGATCCTCGTACCGTCTCACCATTGGACGAGGACGGCATCCTCGAATCCGTCGCATCGACTGGAAGGGTCGTGATCGTCGACGAATCTGCCGCACGCTGCGGTTTCGGGCACGATGTGGCCGCACTGATCGCCACCAAGGGATTCAACTATCTGAAGGCGCCGATCGAACTGATCACGCCGCCGCACACGCCGGTTCCGTTCTCACCGACTCTCGAAACAGCCTGGCTGCCTGACGCGGCGCGCATCGAAGAGTCGGTTCGCAAGCTGGTGAGAGCCTGATCATGGCTGACATCAAAGCTATCGACATCCCCAAATGGGGGCTCTCCATGGAGGAGGGGTTGGTCAACGCGTGGCTCATCGAGGAAGGTGACTCGTTCACCAAGGGCCAGTTGATCTGTGAGATCGAGACCAGCAAGATCACCAACGAGCTGGAGGCGCCGTTCGACGGTGTTCTCCGCAAGATCGTCGGCACACCGGGGCAGACTCTGCCCGTCGGCGCCGTGATCGGTGTGTCCGCCGATGCGTCCACGACGGATGCGGAGATCGAGCAGTTCCTCGCCGCCCGCGGCGCAACAGCGCCGGCGGAAGAGCCGTCACCGTCACCAGCTGCCGAACCGGCGGCACCTGCGACACCTACGGCTACGTCGGCTGCGAAGGTGGTTGCTGTGGCAAAGCCTGCACCAACCGGTTCCACCGTCGTACCGAGTGTTCTGCAGGGCACGACGCAGAGCGACGTGTTTGCGAGTCCTCGAGCACTCC
>NZ_JBEOXI010001118.1:0-1135 GCF_040296465.1 Streptomyces sp. NPDC002130 | reverse complement strand
GACCGGATCGGCTCCCAGTCCGGTCAAGAGTTCGTTCGCACGACTGAACGGGCGCGAACCGAAGAAACCGCGCGAGGCCGAAAGCGGTGACGGGTGCGCGGATTCGATGATCGGTGTGTCGCCGAGCATCGGCGCGAGGGTGGCCGCGTCCCGACCCCACAAGATCGCCACCATCGGCGACGACCGCGCGACCAGAGCGCGGATAGCCTGCTCGGTGACCGGTTCCCAGCCCTTCTTGCGATGAGAAGCGGCTTGCCCAGGCTGCACGGTGAGAACGCGATTGAGAAGCAGCACACCTTGTTTCGACCACGGCGTCAGATCGCCGTTCGGCGGTATCGGCAACCCGAGATCCTGGTGATACTCCTTGTAGATGTTGCCGAGGCTTCGCGGAACCGGCCGCACGTCCGGGGCAACCGAAAAGCTCAACCCGACAGCATGACCGGGCGTCGGATAGGGGTCTTGACCGATGATCAGCACCCGAACGTCGTCGAACGGGTTCGTGAATGCACGCAAGACTTTCTCTCCCGCAGGCAGATACTCCCGTCCCGCAGCGATCTCGTCGCGCAAGAACTTACCCATCGCGGAGATCTGCTCCGAGACCGGTTCGAGTGCCCGCGCCCACCCTGGATCGACGATCTCTGCAAGCGGCGCCATCAGTCGAGCCTGCGCAACGCGTCGCGGTAGTACGCCGCATTGGCTGCGTACATCTTGACGTTGCCGTCGAGGTGACCGAGCGGAACCTCGTATCCCGCACGGACCTTGGCGGGGACACCGAGTGCCATGCTGCGCGGCGGAACCTGCATCTTGTTGGCCACCACCGCACCAGCGGCGACGATCGACCCCGTCCCGATCACCGTTCCGTTGAGAACAACTGACCCCGACGCGATCAGGCAATGGTCCTCGATGGTCGATCCCTCGATGTGCGCGTTGTGGCCCACGACGCAACCGGAACCGATGACAGTCGCATCGACGGCGGTGCAATGTCGTCATCTTCTGGGCCGTGCTCGGCGGGATTGGCGCCTCTCTCTTGCTGCCCGCAATGCAATCCCTCATCCACGGCAACTTCAGTTGACGACCACGGGGGTCGTGGCAAGCGGCCCCCGCTCGCTCACCCAGGCCGTGCCGTCCCAGCGCA
>NZ_JBEOXI010001117.1:0-1136 GCF_040296465.1 Streptomyces sp. NPDC002130 | reverse complement strand
GAGGCAGTTGCTCGGGCCAACGACACGGTCTATGGACTCAACAGCAGCATCTGGGGTCGTGACGCCACACGCGCCCGCTCAGTCGCTGCCCGACTGCACTCGGGGACCGTCAACATCAACGACGCCTTCGCCGCGGCATGGGGCAGCATCGACTCGCCGATGGGCGGAATGGGTGACTCCGGTCTCGGGCGTCGGCACGGTATCGACGGCATCCTCAAATACACCGAAGCCCAAACCATCGCCCACCAGTCGCGATTGGATTTCTATCCACCAGCGGGAATCCCGTGGAACGTGTGGGCGCCCGTGATGAACATCGCGCTACGCATGTGGAAAACCGTCGGCGCGCCCTGACACCACATGCCTCGTGCCAACCGATTTCGACTACCAACAAAGGAGATAGCACGATGAGCACCAACCGGCCAACCATGCGAGCGATCGTCGTCGACGAGCGCAAGAACCTTGCCGTCGAGGAAGTGCCAACCCCAACGCCCGCACCGGGTGAGGTCCTGATCCGCGTTGCCGCCGCTGGCATCAACCGCGGCGACGTGATGCAGCGACAGGGGCTCTATCCGCCACCACCAGGCATCAGCGACATCATGGGTCTCGAGATCTCGGGCACTGTCGTCGCCCTCGGCCCGGACGTCGCCGGTCCGGCGCTGGGGGACGAGGTGTGCGCCCTGATCGCTGGAGGCGGGTACGCAGAATACGCAGTAGCCCCCGCATCCCAGTTGTTGCCTGTACCAGCTGGCGTAACTCTGATCGATTCCGCGGCTCTGCCCGAGGTGGCTAGCACTGTCTGGTCCACGATCGTCACCGACGCAGGCCTGCAAGCCGGCGATTTGCTTCTCGTCCACGGCGGTGGAAGCGGGATCGGCACCCATGCCATTCAGGTTGCCAAGGCGCTTGGGGCGCGGGTCGCGGTCACCGTCGGATCTGAGGCCAAGGCGCAGCGCTGCCGAGACCTGGGTGCCGACATCGTGATCAACTACCGGAACCAAGACTTTGCAGCCGAGCTGGCGGGCCAGGTAGACGTCATCCTCGACATCATGGGTGGCAGCTACCTCAGCCGCAACATAGACGCCCTCGCCGTCGGAGGTCGGCTCGTGATCATCGGCATGCAGGGAGGTTTCACCGGT
>NZ_JBEOXI010001116.1:0-1136 GCF_040296465.1 Streptomyces sp. NPDC002130 | reverse complement strand
GACGGCGTCGAATCCACCGGTCTTGATCATCTCGCGGGTCTCGGCCGGCGGCGGCGCTGCCCGGACGGTGCGGTAGGCGGTGACGTCGTCGATCTCCCAACCGCGTTCGCGCAGGCCCTCTGCGAGGGTTTCGGTTGCAATGTCCGCGCGCGGCAACAGAACCCGGTTGACCGGATCGAAAACGTCGTCGTACGGAGCGAATTCGGCCAACAGGCCTTCGCTGGACTGCTCACCGGTCGGGATCAGCTCGGGGTTGATACCGAACGAGCGCACCTTGGCTGCGGTTGCTTCACCGATGCAGGCGATCTTCACACCGGAGAAGGCGCGAGCGTCGAGGCCGAACTCTTCGAACTTCTCCCACACTGCGCGAACGGCATTGGTGGAAGTGAAGACGACCCACTGGTAGCGACCGTCGACGAGACCCTTGACCGAACGCTCCATCTGAGCCGGGCTGCGGGGCGGCTCGACGGCGATGGTCGGAACCTCGATCGGGATGGCTCCGTGAGTGACCAGACGGTCGCTCATCTCGCCGGCCTGATCCTTTGTGCGCGGCACGAGGACGGTCCAGCCGTACAGTGCGCGCGATTCCCACCACGACATCTTGTTGCGCTGCGCGACAACCTTGCCGACCGTGACGATGAGCGAGCCCACCAGTTCGGATCCGGCTTCGTTGAGAGTGGCGAGAGTTGCCTCGACGGTTCGCTGCTGACGAGTGGTGCCGCGGACGGTGATGGCAGCGGGCGTCTGCGGAGCCAAGCCGTTCTCGACCAGCGCGCTGGCGGTCTCGGCGAGATGTCCTGACGTTGCATGCAGGACAAGCGGTCCCGGTGCAGCGGCCAGAGCAGCCCAGTCCACTTCACCGCGAACGTCGGCCTCGGTGTGACCCGAGCCGAGCGCCATGCCTGCGTAACTCGGCACAGCCGAACCGGAAGGCAGACCCGGGAGAACCTCGAACTGAACCTGCGTGCGGGCGACTGCGGTGACCTCCGCGATCACGGAATCGGTGGTCAGCGGGTCGCCGGAGACCAGACGCACGACGTCGTGGCCGTTTTTGGCCTCGTGAACCAATGTCTTTGCAACCTCGGCAGGTTCACCGAGTGCCGGACGCACGTCCGCGATCAGCTCGCCGGTCTCCT
>NZ_JBEOXI010001115.1:0-1136 GCF_040296465.1 Streptomyces sp. NPDC002130 | reverse complement strand
GCATCGGCGCGGTGCGGGTGTGTGACCGGACGCAGCGGTTGGCGCGTCAACGGACAGTCAGTCGGCGTGAGGCCCCATCGCGCCGTTCCGAGGACGGACACCCCCCGGCGCGGCCCCGACCCACCACCCGGCGGCAGGCGCAAACACCCGGCGGTCGGACGAAGGCTACGGCGTGCCACCACCCACGCTCGGCTGCTCCTCTCCCGCCCCGCGGCGGGCGAGGCGGCTGTGGGTACGGCCGTACAGGAAGTAGACGAGGAAGCCGGCAGCCATCCAGACGGCGAAGCGGACCCAGGTCTCGGCCGGCAGGTTGATCATCAGCCACAGCGACGCGCACACCGACAGGATCGGAATGACCGGCACCCACGGGGTGCGGAACGCCCGGGGCAGGTCGGGGCGGGACTTGCGCAGGATGATCACGCCGATGGCGACGACCACGAAGGCGAACAGCGTGCCGATGTTCACCAGCGCGGCGAGCTCGGTCAGCGGGGTGAACCCGGCGAGGATCGCGATGATCACGCCGAGCAGGATGGTCGGCCGGTGCGGCGTCTTGAACCGCGGGTGGACGCGCGAGAAGAACCGCGGCAGCAACCCGTCCCGGCTCATCGCGAAGAACACCCGGGTCTGGCCGAGCAGCAGGATCATGCAGACGGTCGTCAGGCCGACCGCGGCGCCGAAGCTGATGAAGCCCGCGAACCACGGATGTCCGGTCGCCTTGAACGCGTCGGCGAGCGGGGCGTCGACGGACAGCTCGCTGTAGTGCTGCATGCCGGTGACGACGATCGAGACGAGGACGTACAGCGTGGTGCAGATCAAGAGGGAGCCGAGGATGCCGCGCGGCATGTCGCGCTGCGGGTTCTTGGTCTCCTCGGCGGCCGTGGCCACGACGTCGAAGCCGATGAAGGCGAAGAAGACGACCGACGCAGCGGTGAAGATGCCCATCACGCCGAAGTTGGAGGGCGCCCAGCCGAACATGAGCTGGATCAGCGGGGAGTCGAGACTGGCCCCGGCCTCGACGGGCTTCTCCTTCGGGATGAAGGGGTCGTAGTTGGCACCCTTGACGAGGAACGCGCCCGCGATGATCACGACCAGGACGACCGTCACCTTGATGGCGACGACCAGCGACGTGATCCGTG
>NZ_JBEOXI010001114.1:0-1137 GCF_040296465.1 Streptomyces sp. NPDC002130 | reverse complement strand
GTTCCTGGCTGACCACGCCGTCCATCCGGTCGCGCCCCAGCCTCATGCAGAGCACGCCGATGTCACGGTGTCCGAGACCGATGAGGTAATCGGCGACCTTGCGCATGGCAGCGCGGTCGTCGATGCCCACGAGAGACGCACCGGGGATCTCACGAGGCTGGTCGCACACGACGATCGGAATGTGACGCTCGAGCACGGCAGCGAGATACGGATCGTCGTCGGCCACGGAGTAGACGACAAAGCCGTCGACACCCGCCTGCTGGACCACGGCTGCAGCATCCACCTCGTCGCGGCCAGGCCCGGCCGGGATGAGCAGCAAGCCCTGGCCGGCGTCCTCACACGATTCCGAGAGACCGGCCAGGAAGCTCATGGCGGCCGGGTCACGGAACGAATAACTGAGTGCTTCGGTGAGCAGAAGACCGACGGCGCCGGCTTTGCGAGTTCGCAAGGAGCGGGCGACCGGATCGGGTCCGGGGTATCCGCGTCGCTTGGCCGCTTGGAGCACTCGATCCCGCAGCTCGACGGAGAGCTGATCGGGTCGGTTGTACGCGTTCGAGACTGTAGTTCTCGACACATTGAGCTCGGCGGCAAGCGACGCCAAAGTGGCTTGACGGCGTGGCTGACGGGACCGGGGCATAAACGGACGTTAGCCGTAGTGCCCGCAGACGGCGCGTTGGGGCTGAACCGAAGGTGAACTACCAGCGACTATGCGCTAATGTGTAACGGTAACGGTTTCCAATAGCATTTAGCCCAGCCTTTGTTCAGGAGAAAAGCACGTGCGTTCGTCGTCGAAATTCCGCACCGCCACCGCCCTCGCGGCCGTCTCGGTCGCCGCAGCATTCGCGCTCACCGCGTGCAGCTCCAACTCGTCGAAAGACGAGGGCATCACCGTCGTCGCATCGACGAACGTGTGGGGCGACGTCGCGCAGGCCGTCGCCGGCGACAAGCTGACCGTGACGTCGATCATCAACGAGCCGTCCGCGGACCCGCACTCGTTCGAGGCGACTCCCGCCGATGCCGCCAAGATCACCGACGCATCGCTCGTCGTCTACAACGGTGGCGGCTACGACCAGTTCATCACCGACGTCCTCGACGCGGGCAAGGGCGAGCAGAAGACGGTCAACGCCTACAACCTGC
>NZ_JBEOXI010001113.1:0-1138 GCF_040296465.1 Streptomyces sp. NPDC002130 | reverse complement strand
ATCACGCTCGACGGCACAACGGTGTCCGTGACCAATCTGGGCAAGATCCTTTACCCCGAGAGCGGCACCACGAAGGCCGAAGTCATCGACTACTACACCCGTATCGCCGCAGTCATGCTTCCGCATGTCGTCGGTAGGCCGGGCACTCGTAAGCGTTGGCCCAACGGTGTGGACGGTCAGTCCTTCTTCGAGAAGAACCTTGCGTCGTCAGCCCCGCAGTGGCTCACGCGTGCGTCGCTGCAACATTCTGATCGTGTCGTCACCTACCCGATCTTCGATTCCGTTGCATCCCTGGCGTGGCTGGGTCAGCAGGCCGCACTCGAATTGCACGTTCCCCAATGGCGATTCGACGGTTCCGAGCGTGGTCCGGCGACACGACTGGTATTCGACCTCGACCCGGGCGAAGGCGTCGGGTTGACCCAGTGCGCCGAGGTGGCGAGGTCGATTCGCGATCTGGTCGCAACTCTGGGGTGGACTGCCTATCCGGTAACCAGTGGTAGCAAGGGAATTCACCTCTACGTTCCACTGGATCGAGCCTTGGACGGCAGTGGTGCGTCGACTGTCGCCAAGCAGATCGCCACCGGGCTCGAGAAGCTTCACCCGGATCTCGTCACCGCGACGATGGCTCGAAATGTCCGGGCAGGCAAGATTTTCGTGGACTGGAGTCAGAACAACGCAGCCAAGACAACCATTGCGCCGTATTCGATGCGCGGTCGCGATCAACCCTATGTTGCCGCGCCGCGCAGTTGGGATGAACTCGACGATCCGAAACTACGGCATCTGTTGTTCGACGAGGTTCTGGAGCGCGTCGAATCCGACGGTGATCTGCTGAGCGATCTGGATCCGCCGGTCTCGGCGGCTGTAGCCGACACGTTGACTCACTATCGCAACAAGCGGTCGGCCGACCGGACACCGGAGCCGATCCCTGCTGCGGTGACCAAGGAGAGCGCGGGCAATACCTTTGTGATCCAGGAACATCACGCCAGACGATTGCATTACGACGTTCGCCTCGAGCGGGACGGTGTGCTCGTGTCCTGGGCTGTTCCGAAGGGCGTGCCGACCAGTGCCGGAGAGAATCGGTTGGCCGTGCAGACTCGCCGCGGCCGGTGCCGCCCTGCTGACCGGCGTACTCGCCGCG
>NZ_JBEOXI010001112.1:0-1138 GCF_040296465.1 Streptomyces sp. NPDC002130 | reverse complement strand
GTGAGCTACTCGGTGCCGCGATGTCGCACGCGACGTGGGTGCTGCCTGCCTTCGAGGCGGCCGCGCGCCTCCATCTGCGAAGGCAGGTGAAAGATCCGGAACTGCGCCGGAAACTGACCCCCGATTTCACGATCGGTTGCAAGCGCATGCTTCTGTCCAACGACTGGTTGCGCACCCTTGACCGCACGGACGTGAGTCTGGAAGACAGCGGGCTCGTCTCGGTCACAGAAAACGGAGTGGTCGACGGTCGCGGAGTCGAGCACAAGGTCGACACCATCATCTTCGCCACGGGATTCACTCCCACGGAACCGCCTGTCGCGCATCTGATCACCGGAAAACATGGCGAGACGCTGGCTGCGCATTGGAACGGGAGTCCCAATGCGTACAAGGGCACCGCGGTCAGCGGGTTTCCGAATCTGTTCCTCATGTACGGTCCGAACACCAACCTCGGACACAGTTCGATCGTGTACATGCTCGAGTCCCAGGCCGAGTACGTCAACGACGCCTTGAACACCATGAAGCGAGAGCGGATCGATGCACTCGACGTGAACGAGACGGTACAGGTGCACTACAACACGGGAATTCAGCACGAGTTGCAGCACACGGTGTGGAACAAGGGCGGATGCTCGAGTTGGTACATCGATCCGGAGGGGCGCAACTCGGTGCAGTGGCCGACGTTCACGTTCAAATTCCGTTCGCTGCTGGAGCATTTCGATCGCGAGAACTACTCCGCTCGCAAGATCGAAAGCGTCGAGGCATGACCACGACGCACTACGACGTGGTGGTGATCGGATCGGGATTCGGTGGCAGTGTCGCAGCTCTTCGCCTGACGGAGAAGGGTTACCGTGTCGGGGTGCTCGAAGCCGGCCGCCGGTTTGCCGACGACGAGTTGCCTGAAACCAGTTGGCGACTGCGAAAGTACCTGTGGGCGCCGTGGATTGGGTGCTACGGCGTGCAGCGCATCCATCTGCTTCCGGATGTACTGGTGATGGCGGGATCCGGAGTTGGCGGAGGATCGTTGAACTACGCCAACACGTTGTATCAGCCACCCAAGGCCACACGGAGGCTCTGGCCGACCTGAACCGGGCGGTGGACCTCCGCCCGGGATACGTCTGGGCGTTGTGCCGCCGGGCCGTGC
>NZ_JBEOXI010001111.1:0-1139 GCF_040296465.1 Streptomyces sp. NPDC002130 | reverse complement strand
GACCGATCTCGGGGACCGGCACGTCGTTGATCTCGAGGAGACCAGGCCCCATGAGCTGAGCTGCCTTCATGAGTTGACCTCGCTGATCTCGCAGTTGTATGCGGCACTCAGATACGCGTTGCTGCGATCGGATCCGATCAGACCCGGCGCCATCTTGTTCATGACGTAGGCGAAGGTCATCCGACGGTCCAGATCGTTGACCAGCATCGAGCCGCCGATACCGGCCCACCAGCAGGCGCGTCCGTCGGGAACCAGGGGTGCGGTATCCGGGTGCGGCAGTCCGTATCCGATGCCGAACTTGAGCGGAGTCATGATCCCGAGGTCGATACCGTCGGCTTGGATCTCGAAGATCAGGTCGATGGTGCTCTGCGAGAGCAACTTCTGGCCGTCGAGCACACCACCGTTCGAGATCAAGGATTGGACCCGAGCGATCGAACGGGCGTTGCCATGACCGTTGACTCCGCCGATTTCAGCTTCCCGCCAGGGCGCGGTGTTGACCTCGGGATAGTCGAGCAATGGGCAGGTCAGGGTCTTGATGAAGATGCTGTCCTGGTCGAGAGTAGACAGGTCGAACTCCAACGCGGGCGGCGGAACCATGGTGGCGATTCGACCGAAATGCTCTGCGGACGTGCCGATATGGAAGTCGGCTCCCAGTGGACCGGAAAGCTCTTCGGCAAAGAACCTGCCGAGAGTCCGCCCGTCGATGCGACGAATGACCTCACCGACGAGATGGCCGTAGTTGATCGCGTGATAGCCCGACGCCGTACCGGGGGTCCACCACGGCTTCTGCGTAGCGAGGCGGGTGGTGGACGCCTCGAGGTCGTAGATGTCCTTCAGTTCGATCGGGCGTTCCCAGCCGGAGACTCCGGACGTATGCGAGAGGAGGTGGCGAACTTCGATGTCTTCCTTACCGTTTGCCGCAAATTCGGGCCAGTAGTGAGCAACTTTCTGGTACACGTCCAATTGGCCGCGTTCGACCAGCAGGAGCGCACACAGGGCCGTCATGGTCTTGGTGATGGAGAACGTATTGACGATGGTGTCCGGACCCCAAGGAGTGGTACGGGATTCGTCGGCAGGATGACGGTGAAGGGGGTTCAGTACGTGCGGGGCGTACCGGTCCTCCAGAGCGACTACGCCCG
>NZ_JBEOXI010001110.1:0-1141 GCF_040296465.1 Streptomyces sp. NPDC002130 | reverse complement strand
GCCCCCGTACGTATCGAGCAGGGAGCGCACGGCGTCCGCGCCGCCCTCGTCGCGGAAGGAGAACTGGTCCGGAAGAGTATCGGCGAATCCTCGTGTCCGCGATGAGATTGTTCGGGGTCATCGCGATCGTGAGCCTTCTGCTTCGACTCGACATCGCCCGGCTGTACCTCGCTTTCGCATTTCCCGTCGGGCTTCTCGCACTACTTGTCAGCCGCTGGCTGTGGCGTGGGGTGATCGTACGACGTCGTACGCGCGGAGAGTGCCTCACATCTGTACTGGTGGTGGGCAGCAAGGACGCCGGCGCTGAACTGGCACGAAACTTCGAGCGAGGTAGTGCTGACGGTTTCCGCGTGGTCGGAGTGTGTGTGCCAGGTTTCCTTCGGCGCGCAGACGAATCCATTGCGGTCGACGGACGTGACATACCGCTTCTCGGCGGTGAGACGTCGGTTGTCGAAGCATTGGAACTGGTCGGCGCAGACACCGTTGCCGTGACGGCAACCGAGCATCTCGGCTCGGACGGTATCCGCGCGCTTGCCTGGGATCTGGAATCGCGGGACGTGGACCTGGTCGTTGCGCCCAGCATCGTCGATGTGTCGGGCCCACGATTGTCGATGCGCCCGGTAGCAGGTCAGCCTCTGATTCGCGTCGAGCGACCGAAATATCATGGTGCGCAACGCTTTGCGAAATCATCGTTCGACGTAATTTTCGCGTCATTGATACTGGTAGCAATTGCACCTGTTCTCCTGGCCGCGGCTCTGGCGGTCAAGCTCTCGAGCCCGGGCCCGGTGTTGTATCGAGCGGAGCGAATGGGACTGGACGGCAAACCATTCCCGATGCTCAAGTTCCGTTCGATGGTCCAGAATGCGGACTCGCAGGTGTCGTCGTTGATGGCCCAGAACGACGGCGCCGGTGTGCTCTTCAAGATGCGCGACGACCCGCGCGTTACACCGGTCGGGCGCTTCCTGCGCAGATACTCGATCGATGAACTGCCTCAGTTCGTGAACGTTCTTCGTCGCGAGATGAGCGTTGTAGGCCCCAGGCCGCCGCTGCGTCGCGAGGTCGAGGCATACGACGGAACAGTCAGTCGCAGACTTCTCGTCAAGCCAGGCATCACAGGGTTGTGGCAGGTCAGCGGACGATC
>NZ_JBEOXI010001109.1:0-1141 GCF_040296465.1 Streptomyces sp. NPDC002130 | reverse complement strand
GTGCAATCGTGACGTTCACCGCGGCAAGTTCGAGCCGCGACTGGCCGGGATGCTGCTTGGCGCCCGCGGTGACAATGACCAAGTCCGATCCCGCGGTGACCGAGATGTCATCACCTCCCTCGACGGTGCACGGCGGTGTGAACTGGGTTCCGTGGTTGAGATCGAGAACTTCGGCGCGGACCTTTGCCCTGTTGGTGTCGTAGAGGGCGAGCGCGTCGGCTGATCCGCGTATCAAGCACGCGTACGCAATCGCAGTGCCGACGCTTCCCGCCCCGACCACGGACACTTTTCGCCTGGATGAACGATTCGGCGTCGTCATTGGTAAATGATGCTCGTTCCATAACGATTTCGCAGCACAACGGATTGCCAGTCTCTTCTCAGGGTTTGGATGCCGACCTCTCAGAATCGACGTGGATCATCGCTGGCATGGCTGAGGTAACCGTTCTTGCAGTTGGCGGCACCGGCGAATCCCACGTCGGCGACGACGGCGCCCGTGTGCGCGGACTCCTCAGCGCCGTCACCGACGAACTCGACAGTCGATTCGATTCTCGCTGGGTCGCCTATCCCGCGTCGTACGGCCCGGTCGCCGACGGCGGCCTGAGCTTTCGGCACAGCACCGCGATGGGTGTGAAGGCCCTCACTGCCGAAATCGCACAGACAGACGGCCCAGTCATGCTGATCGGATACTCCCAGGGATGCAGCGTGATCCGCGCAGCACTTCCGACATTGACTTCTCCGACGCTGAACGGCGCCAACATCATCGGAGTCGGTTTGATCTCGGATCCTCAACAACCGGCCGGTGTCATCGAAGGTTGTGAGGGACACGGCGTTGCCGGCGACGGACCCGAAGTCCAGCCGTGGATTCCGGTCAAGTGGATCGGGCACCCACAGGACATGATCTGTAATGCCAGCGACGACAGCTACATTCGCGACATCGCAGACTTGACGCGCTGGATGTCCTTCTCCCAGGCACGCGTGTGGGCACGTAAGGTGTGGGAACTACTTCGCAGCAATGCTTTCCAGAACGCGCAGAAGACTCGGTTCAGCCCCAAGCAGTGGCGTACCGATCTACGACGCATTCGCACCGCGTTCCTCGAAGTACTCGGCTATCTGCCGACGCGGTTGAACCTGAACCGCTTTC
>NZ_JBEOXI010001108.1:0-1141 GCF_040296465.1 Streptomyces sp. NPDC002130 | reverse complement strand
CTGACTGCGTTGACAACCCTCAGTGACCTCGTAGCCGAAGCCCGAGAGATAGCCTTGAAGCACGCCCTCAACACGGGTTCCGAGCTCGGTGAACCGTTGGAGCATGGCGGTAGTGGAGCGGAAGCATACGCTGATGCAATCGGACTTTATCTCGCTCTATCCGTGAGTCGCCTCAGCAACTGGTCCAACAATCAGTGCTCATGGGAGGCCAACGGTGAGGTATCCCAGCAGATGTACTCAGGTCAAGCTATGGGGATGGCTTGGGATATATCCGAAGCGAACGTCTTAGGCGAAAAAAACAGCGGATCGTTCCTTGCCAGCTTGAAGAGCATCGTTGATCCTCTACGCATGGCCCACCTGCAAGGCGACCATCATGTCCTGCAGTGCGATGCACGTAAAGCGCCTCTAGCGAATCATGTAGTGGCAACTGACCCCCCGTACTTCGACAACATCGACTACTCCGATCTCTCCGATTTCTTCTACGTCTGGCAACGTCGAATCTTGGGACAAGTCTTCCCCGACCTCTTTCGGACGATGCTCGTACCCAAGGGCGAAGAACTCGTTGCCAACGCTCATCGATCTGGGGGAAAAGACACGGCAGCAAGCGAGTTCCTCGCAGGGTTTGCAGAGGTGTTTGACCATCTTCGCGAAAGTGTCTCTCCAGAATTCCCGATAGTCGTCTATTACGCGTCGAAGCAGGCAGAGAGTTTGGGCGGGGGCAACAGTCGCTGGTCAACAATCCTTCAAGCGATGGTCGACACGAATTGGCAGGTAGTGCGCACATGGCCTATTCGCACGGAGAACGCAAGTCGCCGTGTTGCGATTGGCAACAACTCTATGTCCACATCTACGGTGCTGGTACTGCGCCCCCGCCCTGCAGATGCTCCGAGAGTAAGTCTGTCGACCTTCCTAGATGACCTTCGAGCCTCACTCCGCAGCGCACTCGACGAGCTTGAAGAGGGTGGTGTGGCGCCAGTTGATCTACAGCAGGCCGCGATCGGCCCCGGAATGGCCGTGTTCAGTCAGTACGGAGCGGTCATTGAGGCTGACTCATAGGCACCGACAAGAAGGACGAGCTGGCCTTCCTCGGCGCGGACGAGGCGCGGACGCTGCGGGCCGACCTGCTCGCCCGGGCGGCCGG
>NZ_JBEOXI010001107.1:0-1142 GCF_040296465.1 Streptomyces sp. NPDC002130 | reverse complement strand
GTCGAACGTCGATGATTTCCGACGCTCTCTCTGCGATGTCCGTTGCAGCGATTCCGATCATCGCGGCCACCGCGGGCTTGACGATCCCGGTGATCGCGGCGTTGGCCGCACTCGGCGCCGTGTTCGACCCCGCCGGAATGGCGGCGAGGGAGTCGATGCTGCCCGCAGCAACGCGGACCGCCAAGTGGAAGCTCGATCGAACCAACAGCGTGTACGAGGCCAATTTCAACGTCGCATATCTGATCGGCCCTGGCATCGGCGGTGTCCTGATCGCAACGATCGGAGCGGTGAACACGCTCTGGGTCACGGCGGCAGGTTTTGTGTTCTCGATAGTCGTGGTCGCCTTCATCCGGCTTCCCGGCGCCGGAGTGCCCGAACACGAGCATCGGCCGAAATCGATCTGGCACGGCACACTCGACGGTCTTCGGTTCGTCTGGAACAACAGACTGCTGCGCACTCTGGCGCTGATCGACATGGCCGTCGTCGCGCTCTACATGCCGGTGGAGAGCGTCGTGTTCCCGGTGTACTTCACGGAGTTGGACCAACCGGCCCAACTCGGATCGGTATTGATGGCATTGGCGATCGGCGGCATCATCGGCTCTCTCGCCTACGCCCCGCTGGCACCGATCATGTCCCGGCGCCTGATCATGATTTTTGCTGTCGCCGTCCTCGGCATAGCGATGCTGGCCATGGCGCTTCTACCTCCGCTGTGGGTGATCCTCGTACTCGCCGGACTACAGGGTCTCGTCTACGGACCAGTCGGCCCGATCGCCAACTACGCCATGCAGACGCACAGCCCGGAGCACATGCGCGGACGCGTCGTCGGTGTCATGACGTCGACGGCCTACGCCGCCGGCCCGCTCGGCTACCTCGCGGTCGGCCCTCTGCTCGATCAACTCGGAATCGCGTCGACCTTTGTGGCACTGTCGATTCCGATCATCCTGATCGCCGCGGTCTGTGCCTCCCTGCCGGTGCTTCGCGAACTGGATCGTCCGCGGCACTCGACCGACGTCAGTTGAACCCCATCACGTCGTTGCCCCAGGCGACGCGCAGTCCGTGATCAGGGTCGCTGACGAGTGTTCCACCAGGTGCGCGGGCTCTACGTGGGCCACTGCGTCCTCCCGGACTTCACGGGCTCCGCC
>NZ_JBEOXI010001106.1:0-1143 GCF_040296465.1 Streptomyces sp. NPDC002130 | reverse complement strand
AGCTGATCGTAGACCGCCTGCGACTCCTGAGCGGTGCCCGAGATCGTGTCGCCGGTGATCTCGCCGTGGTCGGCGAGAGCGTCGAGCGTCTTCTCCGGCATGGTGTTGACCGTGTTCGGCGCAACCAACTCGGTGACGTAGAGAGTATCGGGGTAATCCGGGTTCTTCACGCCGGTCGACGCCCACAGCGGACGCTGAGCCTTGGCGCCGTCGGACAGAAGAGCCTGGAAGCGCGGCTGCACCTCGAAGATCTGCTGGTACGCGTTGTACGCCAGACGTGCGTTTGCGAGTGCAGCCTTGCCACGAAGCTCGAGGGCTTCCGGCGTGCCGATTGCCGTGAGGCGGTTGTCGATCTCGGAATCCACGCGGGAAACGAAGAACGAGGCGACCGACTCGATGGACGAGATGTCGCGGCCGGCAGCCTTGGCGGTGTCCAGACCTTCCAGGTATGCGCCCATGACTGCTTCGTAGCGCTCGACCGAGAAGATCAAGGTGACGTTGACGCTGATGCCCTCGCCGATCACCTTGGCGATGGCGGGAATGCCTGCCAACGTCGCGGGGATCTTGATCAGGACGTTCGGGCGATCGACGATCTTGTGCAGCTCGATCGCCTGCGCGACGGTGGCGTCGGTGTCGTGTGCCAGGCGAGGATCGACCTCGATGGACACGCGTCCGTCGACGCCGTTCGACGCCTCGAACTGCGGAGCCAGGATGTCACACGCAGCACGCACGTCGTCGGTGGTCACCGCGGTGATGGTGGCGTCGACATCGGCGCCGCGCTGTGCGAGCTCACGGACCTGAGCGTCGTAGGCCGATCCCTTGGAGAGTGCTGCCTGGAAGATCGACGGGTTGGTCGTGACGCCCACGATCGACTTCGTGTCGATGAGGTTCTGCAGGTTGCCGGACTGGATGCGATCCCGCGAGAGGTCGTCGAGCCAGATGGAAACGCCTGCAGCGGAGAGCTTTTCGGTATTCACGTTCTGTGTCATCGAGATCATCCCTTCACAGCTGCGAGGGAGCGCTGCGCGGCTTCGACAGTCGCGTCGGCAGTGATGCCGAACTCCCGGAACAAGGTCTTGTAATCGGCGGAAGCGCCGTAGTGCTCGAGCGAGACGGCCTGACCGGCGTCGCCGAGGATGCGCC
>NZ_JBEOXI010001105.1:0-1143 GCF_040296465.1 Streptomyces sp. NPDC002130 | reverse complement strand
GTGCCGCCCGCGATCAGCAGATTGCCGTTGGCGAGCTGGGTGTGGCCGGTGCAGAACAGGTCGGCCGGCGTGGGTGAACGAAAGTCTTTCTTGCGTATCGAGCAGTGGACACCTTGGACCAGGTCTACTACCTGCGTCACCGAAAAGTCGCCCGCTGCACTGAGATACAGGTAGGCCTCACTGGGTGTCATACCGGTGTACGAGGCGAGGAAATCGACCGAGAGTTCCGCGCATTGACGCATCGCCTCGTCCAGACTCTCGTTCATCCCGAGGATGATCCAGTGATCGTCGGTGTCGACGAAGGGCATCGCGGCACGGGGCTGAGACAGAGTCTTCACGACGGTCAGTCGGGCGGTGACCCGCAGCGACCCTTCGAGTGCAGTGAGCGCGATCTCGCCGTTGCCCTGCGCGAAGTGCGGGTCGCCCAGGTAGAAACCCGCTCCGTGCACCTGGATAGGCAGGTACAGCGAGGTTCCGACCACCATCTCGCGCACGTCCATGTTGCCGCCGAACGGACCTGGCGGAATGGTGCTCAAAGGCTCGTTACCGGCAGGTGTCACGCCGCACAGTCCCATGAAGGGCCGCATGTCGATTGTCGCTGCGCCACCGCTGAATTCGAATCGTGCACGATCTGCGGTGTCGTCGAGTGGGCAGAACTTGCTGAATACTGCGGGAATGCTGCCGTCGACATCGCGCGGAAGGATTTCCGGCAACGCACCTCGCTGATGCCTGCTCGAGATCACTCCGTAGGGAACTCGCGGTGTCATCTCGAGGAAGTCGACGCGTAACCAGTCGCCGGGCTGGGCCCCGCGCACGTGAACGGGTCCGAGCACCACATGTGGAGCTTTAGGCGCTGTAGGTTTGCGGAGGTCCGATGCAGCCAATTCGATGGCGTCGGCCAGTACTTTCGAGCGGTGGACTCCGTATTGCCGGAAGTAGGCCACGGGGTCGCGGCCTTGGTCTTCCATCAGACCTTCTTGCGAGACCGTGTCGAAAGTGACAGTCTCGCCGCTGTCGAGGGTGAGCACAGGTTCGGTCGTCGCGGTGGGGAGAGTGCCCCAGCTGACTGTGTCCGGTGTGCACCAGAGGTAGTGGTCAGCATCCTCAAGCCGTCCGGGGCGGGCGGCACGGAGGTCACGTACC
>NZ_JBEOXI010001104.1:0-1143 GCF_040296465.1 Streptomyces sp. NPDC002130 | reverse complement strand
GATGACCACCGAGCTGCCCCGCACCCAGGAACAGCTTCCCCCCGAGTTCTTCACCGCCCCCGAGGGCAACGACCTGCACACCGCCAATGCCAAGCTCCGCGCGAGCGGTTGCCCGGTCCACGCCATCAACTACCCGGTGGGCGGCGAGGGTTACGTCGTCGCCGATTACACGACCGTACTCAAGGCGTTCAGCGACCCGCGGCTGTCCAAGCGGGTCGACAACGCCCCCGCGTGGTTCCGCGACCTCGTCAAGGACTCCAGCCCGGTCCTGGTGCGGAACATGCTGACCGCCGATCCGCCGGAGCACACCCGGCTGCGCAAGCTCGTCAGCCGCGCCTTCGTCCCGCGCCGGATGGAGCTGCTGCGCCCGCGTGTCCAGGAGATCACCGACGAGCTCATCGACGCCTTTCCCGAGCAGGGCGAGGTGAACCTGATGGAGTTCGCCTTCTCGCTGCCGATGCGGGTCATCTGCGAGTTCCTCGGCGTCCCGGTCGCGGACCGGCCGCAGCTGCACACCTGGGGCAACTGGCTCAGCGGCGCCCCGTATCCCGACGCGGAGTCCAACGAGAAGCTGAAGGACGCCAGCGAGAACATCGAGCGCTACCTCCTCGACCTCCTCGCCGACCGTCGCGCGAACCTCGGTGACGACCTGGTCAGCATCCTGGTGCGGGCCGCCGACGAGGAGGACCGCTTCACCAACGACGAACTGGTCTCCACCCTGGTCCTGCTGATCATCGCCGGCCACAAGACCACCGCCAACCTCATAGGCAGCGGCACCCACGCGCTGCTCACCCACCCCGACCAGCTCGAACTCCTGCGCTCCCGGCCGGAGCTGGCCGATTCCGCCGTGGAGGAGTTCCTGCGCTTCGAGTCCCCCGTCTACCGGGGAACCCTCCGCGTCGCAGCCGAGGACATGGAGCTGGGTGGCTGCCCCATTCCCAAGGAGAGCTTCGTCCACCTGCTGATGGGCTCCGCCAACCGGGACCCCGAAGCCTTCGAGAAGCCGGACGAGCTCGACATCACGCGCACCGCCAACCGGCACCTCGCGTTCGGCCAGGGCCCGCACTTCTGCGTCGGCGCCCCGCTCTCCCGCGTCGAGGGCAACATCGCCTTCACCACCCTGCTGCGCCGACTGCCGGGCCT
>NZ_JBEOXI010001103.1:0-1144 GCF_040296465.1 Streptomyces sp. NPDC002130 | reverse complement strand
GCGATCGGTTCGATGCTGCTGTGTGGAGCCCGCGCAGAGGGGGACAACCTCATTGGTGGCGGATCACAGATGCCTCCTGCGAAGACGGCAACCGATTGCCAGCGCCCAGAGCCAATCCAGCCCACTGGCCATCGCGATTCCGCCCGCACCGATTCCGAGAATCTGTGCCGACACGAATTCGTGCGTCGAAATCCTGTGCGACGACGGCCAATGCCTCAACCGCGATCGGTCCACGGTTCCTCCCCGATACCTGACCTGCGAACTACCCGAAAATTTCCGCCCCGGCGAAACTGTACTGTGTCTTCGCAAGGGGATGTAAGGCACGGGGGGAATGATGGCTGCGACACCTACCACTCGCTGGCAGGTCAACGGGTACCGATTCTTGGTCAGGCGGATGGAACACGCGCTGGTCAGACGAGACGTTCGGATGCTTCACGATCCGATGCGGTCACAGTCGCGCGCCTTCACCGTCGGAATAGTCCTCGCTGCACTGGGATTGGCGGGTTGTGCGGTGCTTGCTCTGTTTCGGCCACAGGACAAGATCGGCGATGCAGATATCGTCGTTGCAAAGGAATCGGGCGCGATGTTCGTCGCCATGGAGGGTACTTTTCGCCCTGTGCTGAACTTGGCCTCGGCACGACTGATTCTGGGTTCGCCAGGAAAACCGGCAATAGTCAAGGCATCCGAGGTCGAGGCGAAACCCCGGGGCGCGCTCGTCGGCATTCCCGGCGCACCGTCCGCGCTGCCGGAATCGGCCGACCCGACCAACGCATTGTGGACGGTGTGCGATTCCGTCGGATCCGACGGGAGAAAATCGTTGACGACTTCGGTCCTGGTCGGCTCGTCCAATGTCGGTGAAAACACGACATATCTGACGAATGACCGTGCATTCCTGGTGAAGTCGGGGGCCGATCACTTTCTCGTGTACGACGGAAAGCGAGCGGAAATCGATGTGGACAATCCGGCGATCATGCGGGCTTTGGGGCTGGAAGGGGCACAGGCGCGACCGATCAGCATCGGATTCCTCAATTCGATTCCCGAAGTTCCGCGCGTCGACGCTCCGCGAATTCCCGAACTGGGCTCAGCACCCCGGTTTCCTCTGCAGAACAAAACTGTCGGCTCCGTCGTCCAGGTTTCGGCGGGT
>NZ_JBEOXI010001102.1:0-1144 GCF_040296465.1 Streptomyces sp. NPDC002130 | reverse complement strand
TGCTTCTCGCTCGGCTGCGCGCACTGGTGCGTCGCGGCGCTCCACAACGTCCGGCGATACTCTCCGTTGGAGACCTGTCCCTCGACCCGGCCAAACATCAGGTGAGCAGAGCGGGAATCGAATTGACCCTGACGCCGCGGGAGTACAGCGTTCTCGAATTCTTGATGCGCAACAATGGTGTGGTGGTCACGAAGACCGAGATCGTTCGCTCTGTCTGGGACACCAACTACGAAGGTGACGAGAACATCGTCGAGGTGTATATCGGTTACCTTCGTAAGAAACTCGACCTCCCGTTCGGAACTCAGAGCATCGAAACGGTCCGAGGCGTCGGGTACCGCTTTGTCGGCACTGCCTGATCGTCAGTCGTTCGGTAGCGGAATCGTCACCTCGAATCGACTCCCGCCGCCGGCACTCTCGTCGACGGTGATGGTTCCGTGATGCGCCACAACGATTTCCGACGCGATGGCGAGTCCGAGTCCGGAGCCACCTCCCTGCCTCGACCGCGGCTGGTCGAGGCGGACGAAGCGTCCGAAGATTCGTTCGCGTTCTGCTGCAGGGATTCCGGGCCCGTCGTCCTCGATCACGATGTGGGCTTCGTTTCCGGCTTCGGAGCACTCGAGATACACGAGGGTCTCCGCATGCCGCACTGCATTGTCCACGAGGTTTCGCACCATCCGCGTCAATGCTCTCGGGTCTCCGGAGACCCGAACCGGAGCCACGGCAGCGGCGACCGTAACTGCGGAGATACCGTCGATCCTTTTCTGCTCGGCGAACAAGATGTCATCGAGGTCGACGTCGACGACGATGCCGAACTTTTCGAGTTCGCTTTCGTCCGAGCGCGCGAGAATCAACAGGTCTTCGATCAACTGCCGCATTCGGCGCGCCTCGGGAAGTAGTGCGTCTTCGATCAACGCGTCGTCGAGGAGATCCGGGCGTCGGTGTGCCAGTTCCAGAGCCGTCGTGATCGTGGACAGCGGACTGCGCAACTCGTGTGAGGCGTCGCTGACAAATCGTTGTTGAGCAAGTGCACCCTCGTCGAGGCGCGCGAGCATGTCGTTCATTGTTGTTGCCAGCCGGGCTATCTCGTCGCTTGAAGGTAAGCCTAACCTTACTCAATATCTTGAAAAGTTGAACGAAGATTTGC
>NZ_JBEOXI010001101.1:0-1146 GCF_040296465.1 Streptomyces sp. NPDC002130 | reverse complement strand
ACGGGAGACGCAGTAGCCGGCTCCCCTGCGCACCCTGGAGCCCCCTCGGGCGACACCGAGGATCTGCGGTGGTCCGGCCGGCCGAGCTTCTGCCGCCAGGTAGGCCTACCGAATTGGTGCGCGACGGCGTCCACAAACTCAGAAGGCTCGCCGAGGATGTCATCGAGGTGGCTCGTCTCGACACCACATCCGAACAGGCAGACATCCAATCGGTGGAACTCGCACAGGTGGTGCGTCACGCGATCTCCATCACCGAGGTCGAGTGTGAAGTGAGTGTTCACGGCACCCCTGTGTCCTACACAGACGCACGTCGGCTGGAGCGGATCATCGCCAACCTGATCTTGAATGCTCGCAATCACGGAAAGTCGCCGATCAGAGTCGACGTCGACCACTCCCGTATCACGGTGCGAGACCAGGGCAACGGGTTCACCCAGGAATGGCTTCGTCAGGGGCCGAGGAGGTTTCAGACCGATTGCGTCGAACGTGGCTCGAACTCGGGCTTGGGCCTCGGCTTGACGATCGTAGTCGGGCAAGCCGCGGTCATCGGCGCTCGAATCGAGTCGGCGGTTCGGCCGAGCCCTGTCTTCCTCGGCGTAGTTGCGATCGCTGTCATCGCCGGAGTGGTCGCCTGGAACTCGACGTGGGGTTCCATCGCGGGCCGAGCGGGTGTTTTCGTTCTCGTGGTTGCAGGCTGGGTGGTCACGCTGTGCTTGCACGAGTTCGCCCATGCGTATCTGGCGTGGCGTCACGGAGACACCGATGTCGAGGCTCGTGGCTACCTGACGCTCAACCCGCTCAAGTACAGCCATCCGATGCTCTCGATCGGTCTGCCGGTGCTGTTCATCGCATTGGGCGGCATCGGACTTCCCGGCGGCGCCGTGTATCTGCGCACCGGGATGTTTCCGCCCAAGGTGCAGGCGCGAATATCGCTTGCCGGTCCGTTCACGAACGCCGTCGCCGCGGTGATTCTCCTCGTCGTCATACGTACGTACGGCTCAGCGGCCGAGCACCTGACGTTCTGGGCCGGCCTCAGCTTCCTTGCCTTCTTGCAGGTCATGGCGACGGTCTTGAACCTGCTCCCAGTCCCCGGTCTGGACGGTTACAACGCGCTGGAGCCCTATCTCGCATCCAACACACGGCACCAAC
>NZ_JBEOXI010001100.1:0-1149 GCF_040296465.1 Streptomyces sp. NPDC002130 | reverse complement strand
GTGCAGTGCACGAGAGTCCGGTGGGAGAGATCCGGTGCGAGAAGGGAAAGCCGTGAGCGAGCCGTTTTCCGTCCCTGTGACCGTCCGCCTCGCCGACCGCCGCGTGGAACTCGGCGTAGCGCACCAGGCGGTCTACTGGTGTGCGAGAAATGCCGAAACGCGTGGAGAGTTTCGGTTCCGTCAGGCGCTGATCGAACCCGATGGTCCCGTTGACCAGTTCGGTGCGTAGTTCCCGGTAGACCACCTCACGCAGTGGCTCCGGAGCCGTATTCATCCCTGTCGACATACCTGTATACGCTATTGATCAGGTGTTTCGTCCAGATGTCTTCGGGTTAGAGCTGAGTTACGGCCGCCGCGGAACTTCAGGAGAAGTCGCGCTGAACCCGCAAGGTTCCGATCGTGGTGGCCAGGCCGTCGTACTGAGTGACCAGCAAGGTGAATTCGATCAACCGACGATCGTCGAGATGCTGCGAGAGCGTTCCCCACGTGTTGTCGGTGATGTCCTTGGTGGTGACCAACTCGTCTACCGCAGTCAAGATCGCACGGTGACGCGGACTCAACTCGGAAGCGCCAGGCCCCTCGATGATCCGGGCCAGTTCTTCTGCGTCGATTCCGGCTTTGCGGCCGAGCCTGATGTGGTGATCGATCTCGTAACCGCAGTCCCGCAGATGTGCGACCCGCAGGATGATCAGTTCGGTGTCGTGCCGAGAGATCTTGCCGCCGGGCATGAGTGAGCCGGAGTAGTGGAGCCAACCGCGGAAGAGTCCGCCCGTGCGCCCCAAGGTGCTGAACAGATGCGCATCGGGTGCTCCGGCAGCCTTCGACAGGACACGCCAGATTCCCCAGTTGATCGGACCGAGGTCCTTGAATCGGCCGGGCGGGATGCGGGGGTTCATGCGACTCCACGGATGTGAGAGGGACGGAGGTCGATAGCTCGTTGCGCGATGTGGCGAACCGCAGCGCTGCGGCGGGGCGCGTGTACGCGTGACTTCCGGCCGACGATACCGCGCTCGAACGCGTCGACGGCGTCGGCGACGGTCGTGGTGCCGGCGCTGGCGAGGGTTCCGCGAGCGCCGTCGAACGACAGTGCGGTGGTATCGGTGTCGATGTCGCCGATATACGCGACGCCCACCTTGGTGCCGAGGTGTT
>NZ_JBEOXI010001099.1:0-1149 GCF_040296465.1 Streptomyces sp. NPDC002130 | reverse complement strand
GGCGCATTTCGCTGTCCAACTGGGCTGCCACACTCTTCGCCCTACACACACGCCATCCGTGGACATTGGACGTCTCGTTGGCGCGCCCCGTCCTGGGTCCGCGCGAGCAAGCCGGACTCGAATCACTCCTGTCCATCCTCTACTCCACAGGTCTCGATTCTCCGACCATTCGCAGATCGGTGAGCATGCTTTTCCATTTCATCCGAGGATCCGCGCGGACCCTGGCCGAGATCCGGAGCGCATCGACGATTGGAGAATCCGAGTCACATTGGTGGGCACAGTCTTCTGCTGCACTGACCGCTGCTGCACCAGACTTCGCAGACCGCTTCCCCCACACGATGCAGTTGGGTCGGGAGGCCCCGCCAACACTCGGCGGCGACTTCTATCTCGAACGAGAAGCCGAGGAGTCGTTTACTCAGGGCCTCCAAATCCTCCTCGACGGGATCGAATCGCAGATTCGAAAACACTCTTGACTCGAACTGGTGTTCGAGTATTGTTTAGGGTGGGGATCGGGGGATTCAATGAGTGTCTATCTGTCGGACGTGGTTTCGGGTTCTGCGGTGGGGTTGCGCAAACGTCTGTGGCAGTTGTCTGCTGCGGAATTGCGTGATGGTGCTATCGAGGCGAGTGCGGAGATACTGCGCCTGGAAGCCGTTCGGGTGGCGGTGGTCGACGAGCTGTCGTTGCGTCCGGATGATCAGGTGATCGCCAGCCGCGGGGTCGGTGCGTGGTTGGCGTCGAACACGATGCTGCAGGTGCGGGATGGGAAGAAGATCGCCGCGTTGGGTGCGGCGCTGCGGCCGTTTCCGGCAGTGGCAGCCCGGTTCGATTGCGGGGATTGTTCGTTCGAGCACGCCGTGTTGATCGTGGCGTTTTGTGAATCGCCGCCGAAGGGGATGCCGGACGAAGCGCTACCGAAGTGCATCGACTTGTTGTTGGCTGCCGCTTCCGGTGTGGAGGCCACGACCACGAAGGTGCGGAACGTGATCGCGACGTTGGAGCGAATCTTCGAATCCGATGAGATTCCGCCCGCCGAAGACATCGACCGCAACGAACTCCGCATCGCCTCGACTTTGAATGGTCGGGTGGTGGTGCGTGGGGATTTCGACGCCCTCACCGGCGAAATGCTGTTGTCGGCGTTGTCGAATC
>NZ_JBEOXI010001098.1:0-1150 GCF_040296465.1 Streptomyces sp. NPDC002130 | reverse complement strand
GGTCCGTGGAATCATCCTTCTTCTCCTGCGTCGGACGGGCGCTTGCCCGAAGTGTGGTCAGTAAGGAGTTGCTGCACTTCATCGGTCGCCCGCAGCAGGTGTTCTTCGACCATCCGTGTCGTTTTCGCGTCGAAGTCGGTGTCGAAACCGATCACCGTCAACGCGCAGAGGGGAGAGCCCTTGCGAGAGGACACTGCCCGCGAGACCGAACCGATGATGTCCTGAGATCGTTTGTGGACGACCGCGAATCCGGTTTTCTGCGTCTCGGCGATGTCGGCGAGGAACCCGGTGGGGCCTTCGAGTGGATAGCCACTCTTTTCCACCATTGCCAGGTAAGGCGCCCGGGTATTGTCCTCGAGTGCCGCCACCAACGCGAGCGGTCCCGCGAACCGGTGCGGCGGAAGTAGATCCCCGAGCATCCGAGTGATCATCTTGAGTCGCTCGGGACGCAGCGCCGCGATGATCCGAGTCCCGCCACTCTCGAGAACCTGCAGATTCACCATCATGTCCGTGCTCTCGGACAGCACCCGCATGGTCGGATCGCACAAGGCCGCCAACGAATGCGCTGCCGCTTCGTGAGAAACCTGCAGTGCAGCCGGGCCGGGGAGATAGCGACCGTCGTAGCGGAAGACCCAACCACGGTTCGCGAGTTCGCCAAGTACTCGGTGCGCAGTCGGGCGGAGCATCCCGACTTCTTCTGCCAGTTCGCTGAGCTTCATCGGCGTGGTCGAGCGCGCGATGGCCTCGAGTAGATCCAACGCTTTGTCGACGGCGGACGCAGAACCCTTCGTCATCCGATCCCCTCCCGGTGCCGTGTGAGTACCCGGCGATCCGAAATCTCGTGTTCTTGGAAAACCCTTGGCATTCGCCTAGGAAATTACTATAGTCACAACAATCGTTCCGGCGTACGGAATTCTTTGAGCGTCTTCACCTTCCCACCGGATTACCGGCAAGGAAGTCCTATCTTTCCCAGCGAGAGGCTTTCGGACATGACGGTTGGACATACCCTTCGGTCGACACCACGGTTCAGAGTTGTTGCCCTGGCAGCGGTCGCGACGGCTGCTTTGGCACTGACCGGCTGTTCGAGCGACGCCACGGCCTCCGACGACGGGGGCACCCAGACCACCACGATTCGTATCGCACCTCAACC
>NZ_JBEOXI010001097.1:0-1150 GCF_040296465.1 Streptomyces sp. NPDC002130 | reverse complement strand
GAACGTCGAAAGCGAAAACGACTGTGGCGGTAGTCAGTAGCACGATCGCCACCAGTGGAGCCGGGACGGCGTTCGTGAGTTTCGGCAGGAATACGAGGATCAGGAGGGCGACGGCCAGAAGTGGGTAGACGAGCCACGGAACATCGATCAGGTGGGGGAGTTGAGCGATGAAGATCAAGATTGCCAGTGCGTTGACGAATCCCACCATGACGCTGCGCGGAATGAAGCGCATCAACTTCGCGACGCCGAGGAGGCTCAACACGATCTGTAGAAGGCCGGCCAGGAGGACAGTCGCAATCAGATAGTCGATTCCGTATTCGCGAGTGAGTGGAGCGACGACCAGTGCGACTGCGCCCGTGGCCGCCGAGATCATGGCGGGTCGTCCGCCGACGACGGCGATGGTCACTGCCATCGTGAATGACGCGAACAAGCCCACACGGGGGTCGACACCGGCGATGATCGAGAATGATATCGCCTCGGGAATCAGCGCCAGTGCAACGACAAGTCCGGCCAAGACTTCGGTTTTGAGACGGCGAGGTGACCGGAGAGCGGCCCGTACCGAATTGTCGTTGGTGGATGAAGTGATGGTTACTGCCATGAGATTCCGTCCTGACGAGGTGCTCATACCCTACCCTCCCGTAAGGGTAGAGTGTGAACGAAGGTGCGGCCGCGGTGCGACACGGCATTGAATTCGACTACGCTGCAAGGCCTTTCGTGCCATATATATGCCCGGAATGGGAAACGCTCATGTGGGCGGTCAGCTGTGACGGCCAGTAACTCTTACCAATTGTTTACCTACTGTGTGGGTTTTGTTGATCGAAAACTGACTAATTCGGTCGGTGACTCCGTTACAGTTCGGCGGCAAACGTCAATCAGGTTGTTCCGAGAGGACATCATGTCAAAACGCACTTCGGTTCCGTGGCAAAGCTGAAAACGGCAACGGTCGAGGAGATCATGCAGGTCCCTGGTATCGGTGAGACCACCGCCACAGCGGTTCTGGCCGCACTCGGAACGGATTCGGCCGCAGCCGATACGGGGGCTGAAGCTCGCGCGCTGCCGTAGTCGGTGAAGTCGAAGATCTGGTGCCAGATCCCGTCGGCGAGTGTCATGCGCGCACTCCGTCCGTCTCGTGGGCCTGCTCGGGGTGGTG
>NZ_JBEOXI010001096.1:0-1153 GCF_040296465.1 Streptomyces sp. NPDC002130 | reverse complement strand
GTCCGATCCACACGCAGTGAGCAAGGGCGCCAACAACAATGTCGCCGCGCCGAGCAGCCCCACCCGCAATTTCTTCTTCTGCCCCGCCCGCAATCTCTTGTTCTGCACAGCCGTCCTCCTCGGGCGGCGAGACGGCGCAGTCGTTACGGCTGGCCGACGCACCACACATCGGCACTTTTGCCGGAGAAGGGACCTATTTCCTTGTCCGGCAAACGGTCACGGGGAAGTGAGTGTCACCTCGCCCGCGTGTACACAAAGTAACCGAGATCACACGAATTGGCAGCCCGAGCAAGAATGTCAGATGGCGAGCTTGGCAAGTAGGTCGCGCGCCGACTCCGCCGTCTTGGGCTCACACAGTACGTCGTAACGTCCGGCGACCAACTGCATCGTCGAGGCGAAGTCCCGCTGCCCACGCGTCGCGGCATACGGAATGGTCGTCGAGATGACGCCGAAGATGATGCCGCCCACGATGCCCGCGATCAACGGCGCGAGGAACCCACCGGTGACGATCCCGAGCACCAGGCCGAAGAAGACGCCGAGCCAGGCGCCGGACACGATGCCGCCGCCGATCACCTTGGCCCAGGTCAACCGACCGAGAACTCGCTCGACCTGCATCAGGTTCACGCCGACGATCGTGACGTCCTGAACCGGGAATTCCTGGTCGGAGAGGTAGTCGACTGCGCGCTGCGCCTCGGCGTAGGTGGGGTACGACCCGATGGGCCATCCCGAAGGCGGTGTCGGCAACGCTCCACGGCGCGACCCATTCGACGATTGACCGAGCGGATTGGACATGGCTGGCTGCGCTCCTCTTTTCGGGCACGTCATCCACGCGGACGACGCAAGTACATCTACCCCTATTGTGCCCTTTACAGACCTGATTCGTTCGGCTATGCGAGCGTCAGGCGTGTTCGGGTGGGGTGAATTCCGACGTACGCGTCATCCCCGCAGCACGCCCCTTGGCCGAAATCACCAGCGCCATTTTGCGACTCGCCTCGTCGATCATCTCGTCGCCGAGCATGACGGCGCCCCGTCCTCCCCCGGCGGCCGAGGTGTGGAATGCGTACGCGTCCAAGATGAGTTCCGCACGGTCGTAATCGGATTGGCGCGGACTGAACACCTCGTTGGCTGCCTCGATCTGCGTGGGATGCAGAAC
>NZ_JBEOXI010001095.1:0-1155 GCF_040296465.1 Streptomyces sp. NPDC002130 | reverse complement strand
CCTCGCCATGGCCTTGGGTGCCGATCCCGACTACCTCTTCGCCCGCCTTCTGCACCAGGCCTGCAACGAAGGCCTCGACCCGGACTGACGCAGTTCACCGATCTGGGATTGCGCGTCGTCATGCGGTTGGCCGTACTCGACGCGGATGCCTCCCCCAGCACTCGGGATGTTGCGCAGCAGCTCAACGTGTCGTACTCCCATGCCACCAAAGTGGTTACACGGCTCGGCGAGTTGGGCATCGTCACAACCAGGCGCGGCCGCGGCGGCGGACTTTCCATCACCGAACTCGGCCGCACCGCCACCATCGGCTGGCTGGCCAGACGCCTCGAAGGCCCGGGTGAAGTCGTCGACTGCGAAGGCGACAAACCGTGCCCACTGCGCGGTGGTTGCCTCCTTCGGAGTGCATTGCGTGACGCTCAGGAAGCGTTTTTCGTCTCGCTCGACGCCGTCACGATCGAGGACGTCATCCGACAGCCGTCCAAAACTGTTCTGCTTCGCCTCACCACTCGTAGCGACGAAGCAGGCTGATCAACCGAATCTCGACCGAACGGAGCAGCTCATGCTTTCCCCACAGTCAACCGAGGTCATTCGCGCCACACTCCCCGTGGTCGGCGCCGCCATCGGCGATATCACAACCCTGTTCTACCGCAGGATGTTCGACGCACATCCCGAACTCGAACGCGACCTGTTCAATCGCGGCAATCAGAAGCAGGGCGAACAGCAGAAAGCACTCGCGGGCGCTATCGCGGCATTCGCTACGCTGCAGCTCGAACCCGACAGCGCCAAGGTCGATCTCATCCTTTCGCGTATCGCTCACAAGCATGCGTCGTTGGGAATCACCCCCGATCAGTACGCGATCGTTCACGAACACCTCTTCGCCGCGATCGTCGAAATACTCGGAGATGCAGTGACTCCCGAAGTCGCCGCAGCCTGGGACGAGGTCTACTGGTTGATGGCGGAAACCCTCATCACGATGGAACGGGGTCTCTACCAGCTCGCCGGTGTCGAGACCGGCGACGTGTGGCGAACGGTCAGAGTCAGCGAGCGCGTCCTTCAATCCGCCGACACTGTCTCCCTGACACTCTCCTCGGTCGACGGCAGCGCTCTACCCACCTTCGCTCCCGGACAGTATCTTTCGGTCGGTGTCATCCTTCC
>NZ_JBEOXI010001094.1:0-1156 GCF_040296465.1 Streptomyces sp. NPDC002130 | reverse complement strand
GCGCTCGGCGCCGGGGAGGACTCGCCCATCGCCGAGCACTGACCGAAGCCGCCGGGAATCTTCGGCGACGTTCTTTCCCTCGGAGGCAACTCGAGATATGTTGACGAGTGTCGACATATCGCAGTAGAGGCCATCGAGGAAGCGCGGACAGCAGACAGTGACTACTCAACGAAACGAAGAGTTGGCGTTTGCTGTGCTGGCCGACCAGGTACGTCGACAGATTCTCGACACTCTGGCTACACACGGCGAGTGCAACGCGGGCTTCATCAGCGATCAAATTTCGACGGTCGGTCGCACCACGGTATCCACACATCTCAAGGCGCTGCGGTTGTCCGGCGTGATCGTCGAACGGCGTCAGGGACGTCATCGCCTGTTTTCGATCGATCCGTCGGGGCCGGCCAACGATGCACTCCAGTTCCTGCGCGACGTCCTCGGGCGAGCGCTGGAAGCAGGTTCGAACACGTCCGAGTCGCCGACCACGGCGACTGAGGATTCCGAACCGGCTTCGGTGCGTCGCCGGGCGTGAGGCCCTGTTTGAGCCCCAGCATCTATTTCAGGCAGGAAGTAGAACGTGCCAGGTCTCTCCGTAACGGCACAGATCGTGACGACCGACCCACCAGGGTCAGCCTTCGAGCGCCTCGAAACGGGGCAACTGCTCGAACTCGAATGTGAGCAACTGACGGTCGGGGCCGCTGTCGCCATCTCCCTTCCCGTCGGCGACGGCGTACGTGCGGATCCAGCCGGAATGCCGATCACGCTGTTGGGTTACGTCGCCGGCGTGAAGCGGGGCCGATCGGTAGTGATCGTGCACCACCAACCGTGGCGCGGCCGCCTGACGATCCGGTTCTTTCCCGACGGCACCGGAACCCGGATCGTTCTCGAGTCCAGCCTCGATCAGGACGGAATTTCCTGGCTTGCCAACAAGCGCGGATTCGCGCCACCCGAACCTCCGCGTTCCGACCGACATCGGATCGGGCTGCTGGTCAGCAAATCCGGCCCGGCAGCTGTATTCGCCCAGGCGACAGAAACACTCGCATCCCTGGCCGTGGAAGAAATCAATGCCGACGGCGGTGTCGGCGGCGTTCTCGTCGACTTGGTGATCGGCGATGACGCTTCCGACCCGGCGGCCGGAGCGGCGACCGCACTGCGATTGGTG
>NZ_JBEOXI010001093.1:0-1157 GCF_040296465.1 Streptomyces sp. NPDC002130 | reverse complement strand
GGCTTCCTCGCCCGGCCCATCGGCGGGATCATCTTCGGTCACCTCGGCGACCGGATCGGACGCAAGAACACTCTCGTCATCACCTTGATGATGATGGGCGTCGCCACAGTCGGCATCGGACTCCTCCCCACCTACGCACAGGTCGGGATCTGGGCGCCGATCGGCCTGGTCACCCTTCGCGTCATCCAAGGAGTCGCGGTCGGCGGCGAGTGGGGCGGAGCAGTGCTCATCGCCAGCGAGAACGCGCCCAAGGGGAAGAGCATCCTCTACTCCGCGTTCGCTCAACAGGGCTCACCCGCCGGGAATCTGTTGGCCACCATCGCATTCTTCTTTCTGTCCGCGATGCCGACGCCGTCGTTCCTCCTGTACGGATGGCGCATCCCGTTCATCATCTCGGCGGTCCTGGTCATTCTCGGGATGATCATCCGCCTCAAACTCGAAGAGTCCGACGAGATGAAGGCCGTTCTCGCCCGCAAGAAGGTCGTCAAGCTTCCACTCGCCGAAGTATTGCGCAAGCATTGGGTACTGGTTCTTCTCGGCGCCGGCGCACTCCCCCTCGCTCAGGTCACCTACTTCAAGAACACCTTCGCATTGTCTTGGGCTACAAAAGAACTGGGATACGATCGAGGTACCTTCCTGGCCGCCATTGCGATCGCGCTTGTCGTGCAGTTCATCGTCCAACCTTTCGGTGCCGTCCTGGTCTCCAAGATCGACATGCGAAAAGCCATGTGTCTGATGGTGATACCGGAGTTCGTACTCATGCCCGCGATGTTCTTCGCGATCCGAACCGGGAACTTCACCATCGCGGTCGTCGCGATGTGCCTGGCCACGATCCCGCATTCGATGTTCTACGGCGCCATCGCCGGCGTTCTCGCCCGGGCCTTCCCCGCCAACATCCGTTACACCGGATTGTCGACGGCGTACCAACTGTGTTCCCTCGTCGTCGGCGGCGGAACTCCGGTACTGGCGCAGTGGATGCTCAACACGTCCGGCAACATCGTCGGGGTCGCGATCGTGTCCGGGCTGTACGCCCTTGTCTCGCTGATCTGCACCCTTCTGCTGCTCCGCCCGGCGGGCGCCGAGCCCGGCGAGGCGGAGACGAAGCTGGGCGACGAGATCGCCCGCCTGCTCGCGGAGTACGAGGCCCAGATGGAGGC
>NZ_JBEOXI010001092.1:0-1158 GCF_040296465.1 Streptomyces sp. NPDC002130 | reverse complement strand
GTGGAGATCCAGTGACGCATCTGATGCGACATCGCGTCCTCGATCGACGACGGCGGCGCGTTGGTCGTGTCCGTCATCAGTCCCGGGTCGTCGCCGGTGTCGTGCGCGAGCGTGCCGGAAGTTCCGGACACCACGATCCGGCGCACCATCTTGCCCGATTGTGGTAGTGCGTAAGCCAATTCGATGAGTGCCAGCGATCCGTCCTCGAAGCGAACGGTCAGATGGAAGCTGTCGTGCACGGGCATCCCCGCTGCGAAGGTGGGGAAACTACGAGCGAACACGCGGATCGGACGACGACCGATCAGCCACGTCACCAGATCGAGTGCGTGGGTTCCGTTGTGAACGGGGTGACCACCCGAACGTTCCTTGTCGTGTTGCCAGCCTCGCCAGCCCCCTGGCCAGACATGGCCGGTGTACCAACTGAGATGGATCAACCGGGGGTCCCCGATGGCGCCTTGTGCAACCGAGTTTCCGATCGAGGTGATCGACGGCTGGAATCGTACGGTCTGTCCGACCATCAGGGACGTGCCGCCACCTTCGGTGGCCTCGACCATCGCGTCGAAGTCCGCGACTGTCAGCGCAGCCGGCTTCTCCACGTGCACATGCTTTCCCGCACGGCCGGCGGCTATCGTCACAGGCGCATGGTCGGGAGTGGCTCCGACGACGTTGACCGCGTGCACCGTCGGGTCTGCGAGAATCTTCGCCAGATCGGTACTGGCCTTCGCGCCCGGCGCCAATGCCGCAACCGATGCGGCCCGGTCCAAGTCACTACCGAATACGTAGGCGACTTCGACCGCTGGAATGCGCGCCAGAGCGCTGACGTGATCCCGGGCGATTCCGCCACTGCCGATGACGGCTACACGCACGGTCACTTCGCACTTCCCGACAGCGCTGCCGGTTCGCCGCCACCGAGTCGCACCTGTTCGGCGACGACGAGTGCGCGTTCGCGTGCGTATGTCAACGGCGAGTCGGCATCAGCCTTGCCGTCGAGAACTGCTGCCATCTCGTCGATTTCGTGGCGAATCGCAGCCTGCATCCACAGCGAGGATCCACCGTTGCCCGAGTTGTACTTCTGCGTCCTGCTGGCAGCGTCGATCAACGATTGGTTCTCGGCGTCGAGGTCGAAGATCGGCCACGACTCTTCGACCCGTCCCCCGC
>NZ_JBEOXI010001091.1:0-1158 GCF_040296465.1 Streptomyces sp. NPDC002130 | reverse complement strand
CTCACCGGGCACGCTCACGGTGCTACCGGAGACGGTGGTGAACTGGGCGGGTGCGCTCGTGCCGGTGGGTGCCCCGGGGGCGGGCGGTGCGGAGTCTCAATCCGAGAAGCTTTCCGGCATACATGGTCCCGGCGATACCGAGGAACACTATCGCCACCACAACCGCGATCACTCCCCAACCCAAACCGATGATGTCGGAGAACATCAATTGCAGCCCGAGCAGAGCGATCCCCACCCGAAGTAGTCGTTTCGCCGAGAATGCCAGACCAGGTTGGAGTTTTGCCGGCAAGGCAACGGTATTCGCCAACACCGCACCCGCGACAATCGCAATCAGCAGCGGACTCACGGCGGAGGTGAACCGACCGGCTACCAGTGCGACCGCAGCCCCCAAGGCGCACAACGCAACTCCGGGCGTCAATGCGGCGAGGTTCGACCACCGTCGCACTTCTGACGAAGGGGCGACTGCGGGTTTCTCGGCCACGGACTTCACATCACGGTTCACCCATCCAGAGTCCTTCAGCCATCATCGTCCCGGTAGGGCGATTTCTACCATCACGGCATATCAGATCGATATGGAAAGGGTGCTGGGTATAGCCTGTCTGCATGACCAGAAGGTGGCCCGACCTCACCACTCTCGAGCTACTTGTCGGTATCGACGATCATGGAAGCCTCAGTGCTGCAAGCCGTCTGGCTCACATCGCACAGCCGAATGCCAGCCGCGCCGTCAAAGCCCTCGAGCGGCAGCTCGGGATGCCACTCATACACCGAAAGTCGACGGGGGCAACCTTGACTCCGCAGGGGACCGTCATCGTCCACTGGGCGCGCCGCGTCCTCGCCAACTCGAGGCAGCTTCTCGACGTCGCCGAAGGGATGCGGACCGAACGATCGGCGGAATTGACCGTCTGCGCCAGCATGACCGTCGCCGAACATCTGATCCCTGCCTGGCTCGGCGTCTTTCGATCGCTGCATCCCGGTGTCACCGTCCACCTCCAGGTCTACAACTCGACACGCGTACTCGAAGCCGTCGAAGTAGGAATGTGTGACCTCGGATTCGTCGAGTGCCCGAGGGGGCCGTGCAGCTCGGCCTGATCGCCTACACGGCCCAGCAGGCCGGCACGGCGGCCAGGACGGGGGCGCGCAGTGCGTCGCTGGACGGTC
>NZ_JBEOXI010001090.1:0-1161 GCF_040296465.1 Streptomyces sp. NPDC002130 | reverse complement strand
GACGGCACCACCCACTTCGGCCTGGTGCTGAACGCCGACGACCCGCCGGCCTGCACCCAGGGGTACGGCACGGCACCCCGAAGACAAGGAACCGAGAACTGATGCGCAACAACCGAACCCACAGTGAATACTCCGCCGAGGGGATCCAGTGACCGAACCGAACGTCCAGTCGAGTTCTGTGATTTCTCCGCGCCAGGCCGGAGGGCTCGCCGCCGTTGGCTTCCTCGCATTTTCCGAAGTCACCAGCGGAATGTTGCAGTCGTGGTACATACCACTCATACCGAAAATCGGACAGAGGCTCGACGTCAACCCCGCACAACTCAACTGGGTCTTGGCGGCATACCTACTTTCGACCGTCATCTGCGTCCCATTACTGGCCAAACTGGGTGACAAATACGGTCATCGTCGCATGGTAATGGTTGTGCTCGGCTCCGTAGCCCTCGGAACGATCCTGACAGCAACTGCCCCATCCTTCGGAATCTTCTTGTTGGGCAGGGCCATCCAAGGAACGCTGGGCGCACTACTTCCTCTCGAGCTTGCAATTCTCCGAGAACGCGCGGGTGCCAGTTCAGGACGCGCAATCGGAATTCTCGTGGGGTGTCTTGGCGGCAGAACACCTTCTCGAAGTTGGTGAAGAAGATTCGTTCGCAGACACCACTCGAACACGTCGCGAAGACTGCCGTCTCCGACATGCTTACCGCGATCCCCACCGTCGAACTGCCCTTCGAGGTCGACGATCCGCGCCTGAGCGACTGGCAGTCGATCATCACCAGTGAGCGTGCGACTCCCGTTGCCACCGAACTCGATTCCCTCGCCGCCCTGAACTACACGGGCGGAACGACGGGAATGCCCAAGGGTTGTGAGCACACTCAGCGTCACATGGTTTACACCGCGGCCACCGCGACGCTTGCCGGTGGTGACCAGGTGGGTGCCAATCCGCCGGTATCTCTGGTGTTTCTGCCGATCTTCTGGATCGCGGGTGAGGACTTCGGCATTCTGGTTCCGCTCGTCAACGGCGGAACCGTTGTCCTGCTGAATCGTTGGGATGCGGAGACCACGCTCGACGCGGTCGAGACCTACGGTGTGACGACGAACTCGCGCCCGCCCTCGCCAAGGCTCTGCAGAGCGGGCGGCCGTCCTGTGTGGAGGTGCACGTGAGTC
>NZ_JBEOXI010001089.1:0-1161 GCF_040296465.1 Streptomyces sp. NPDC002130 | reverse complement strand
TGTTTCGACTCGACAACGACACGCTCGCCTTCCGCTTCACCGCCACCCTCACCAACCGGAACGGCTCGAGGTTCGAACGACTCACGAGCCCGCAGCGACTCGAATTATGGTTACGCGCCAACGATCTGATGGGCGCCCCCGCAACCGCGACAGAAGACGACCTCCGCGGCGCGCAGGATTTACGTGAGGCCATTCATCGCATCGGAACCGCCGTATGCGAGAACCGCCGTGCCTCACGCACCGATGTCGGGATCGTCAACACCGCATCCGAACTCGGTGATGCCCACCTCGTCCTCGAGAGTGGCCGAGCCCTCTGGAAATCAGCCGGAGACAATCCGATCCGCGACGGTTTGTCGATAGTGGCCGCCGACGCAATCGCGGTACTCGGTGGACCCGACCGCGACCGCGTCAAAGCCTGCCAGGGCGACGGGTGCACCGGCCTCTACGTCGACACCAGTCGTGGCAACAACCGACGCTGGTGCTCGATGAACATCTGCGGAAACAAAGCCAAGAAATCCGCGATGACCGCTCGCGCCGACTAGCTCATCTCACCTTCACGGCCACTCCATTTCGCCGCCGCCCGATCCCACAGCTTCTCGATGGGCGTCGACAGCAGGAGAAGAAGCAGCGGGAAGTACGACGTCACCGGAACGAGCACACTGACGAGCAGTGCCACCACCATGATCAGGAAAGTGACGATTTCAGCGGTGAAATGCGGCTTCGCATTCTCTTCACTCAACGACGGGTTGCGAACCAGACCCCACGCGACCACCGCGAGGCACGCAGCACTGGCTGCCATTGTCCCGATGTAGAGAGCCCTGGTTCCGAGATCCTGCGACGGCGCCGCAACGAGCGCTGTCGGGAAGGGCAGGAACACGATGGTCATCACCCACAACCCCAGTCCGCGAACGACCACCTTGTCCCCGTCGATCACAAAACGAAGCAGTCGATGCTGCGACCACCAAAGACGGAAGATCACCAGAAAGCTCAGAGCGAACGAGTAGAACTGCGCAGCGTGATCGCCCAGCAGTTCCGACGTGGTGCCGTGGTGGTCGCTGGTCAACTCGACCAGCGGAAGCACCGCGGCCGCTGCCCTTGTTGCCGTGGCCCTCGAAGCCGCCGTCGTCCCCGCCGCCGTAGCCGCCGGGCAGGATCGGCGAG
>NZ_JBEOXI010001088.1:0-1162 GCF_040296465.1 Streptomyces sp. NPDC002130 | reverse complement strand
GCCCAGTTTCGTCGATCCGAGCAACGTCGCCGGTGTGCAACCACCCATTCGCGAGCGCTGCAGCGGTTTGTTCAGGTTTGTTCCAATAGCCGTCCATCACGAGCGGACCTCGCACACAAAGCTCGCCGGGTACGCCCGTCGCGGTCTCGTTTCCCTGCTCGTCGAACAACACCACTTCGACACCTGGCATCGCGCGCCCACAACTCCCCAGAACTGCGGGATCGTCCGTGTGCTCACGTGTATCGAGCACCGTCAACGCATTCGGGGCTTCGGCCTGACCGTAGTGCTGGCTGAGGATCGGCCCGAACACCGCCCCTGCCTGCGCGAGCCTGGTGGGGTCGATGGGTGCAGCACCGTAAAGCATCCAGTTCAGCCCGGACAGATTCGCATCCGACAGACGTGGATGGTCGAGCAAGGCGTAGAGCATCGTAGGAACGACGAATGTAGCTGTGACTCCGTCATTTTCGATTGAATCGACAACCCTGTCCGGGTCGAACGACCGGTGCAACTCGAAGCTTGCACCTCGCAGCAGACCGGGTGCGACGAGCAGACCGGCAGCATGAGACATCGGCGTAGTGAGCAGCATGGTGGTATCAGCCGGCCACTCCCACGTGGTGCAGGCCCAGGCATTGGCGACCAAGGATCGATCCCTGAGCATGACGCCCTTCGGCTCACCGGTAGTTCCACCGGTGTAGAAGAGATACAAAGCTCGACCCTGACCGCCGAAGCCTGAACCTGTTCCCGCCGTAACTAATTCACACGCCGATTCGAGGGCTGACAGTGACATCACTCGAGTCTGCGCCGCTTCGGCGCGCGCCTGGAACTGTCCGTCGGCAACCAACAGGAGATCGGTAGTACGTTGCCAACGAGGGCAAGTTGATCGCCTTCGTTCCGCGAGCCGATGCCGACCGAATTCTGGAAGCGATGCGCGGCAATTCACTGAGTGTGGGAGCCGCCGTGATCGGGGAGTGCGTGGCCGAACATCGCGGAATGGTGGTGGCGCGCACGGCATTGGGAGGCAATCGGGTAGTGGATTTGCCTGCAGGTGAACAACTTCCGCGGATCTGCTGATGACTGCCGTCGGTATCAACGGGCCGGCGTTGTTTGCTCGTTACGCATATCCGCCGAACGAGTTGGGTTACTGCGGACCCGACGATCCTTC
>NZ_JBEOXI010001087.1:0-1163 GCF_040296465.1 Streptomyces sp. NPDC002130 | reverse complement strand
CGGCGCGGGTCGAGGAACCCGGCAGTGTCCGGGCAGCGGACGTGGTCGCCCGAGTCGACGCGCAAGGACTGGACGACGGCGATTTGCGAACGCTCATTGAGGAGCACTCCGAAGCAGCGACCAGTCGATTGGATCCGTCTGCAGGGCGGATGGTCTCGGTGGTCTGGTTCGATTGTGGCGCGGAGAATCTGGGCCGGCTCGCAATAGTCGCGCACCACCTGGTCGTGGACGGGGTTTCCTGGGGAACCCTGCTCGAGGATCTCGCGATGGCCTGGGTGGCAGTCGAAGCCGGAGAGCCCGCCGCACTGGATGCCGTCGGAACTTCGCTGCGTACCTTCTCCCGCACGGTGGCCGAACACGCATACAGTGCTCATCGATTCGCCGAACTCGATCACTGGCTGACCGTGACCGCTCCGGGCGCACAGTTGATCCCCGATGCCGCGGGCGATGCCGTCGTATCCGGAGGCTCGAGGCGCACGGTCACGGTGGACGGAGCAATCTCCGAGGCAGCACTTGGATCGGTTGCGGCAATGGTGGGTGCCGAGGGAACGGATGTTCTGTTGGCAGCGCTGACGATGTCCGTCGATCGCTGGCGTCGCTCCACCGGCCGCAGTGAGTACGAATTGCTGGTCGATCTCGAACGGCACGGCCGGGAGGAGTTGGCGCCGGGAAACGATCTGTCGCGAACAGTCGGCTGGTTCACCACCATCGCGCCCATGCGACTGCACAGCGGAACCGATCCGGTGGATACCTTGCGTGAGGTGAAGGAGAGCCTGCGAAGTGCACCGGACGGCGGCATCGGATACGGGATGCTGCGGTACGTGAATGCCCGCACGGCAACGATATTGGCGGGGCGTTCCGAATCTCAGGTGCTGTTCAATTATCTGGGACGTGCGACGGCTCCTGGATCGACAGCATGGTCTCTGGCGGCGGAATCCGACGCTATGTCCACCGATCCCGACGCGGACATGGGAGGCCCGTACCGGCTGATCGTCAATGTCGTGAGTGTCGATTCGGAGCTTCGCGCCGACTTCGCCTGGGCAAGTGAAGATTTGTCCGATACTGACGCCGAAGTCGCTGCGCATCCCGAACGGCTCGGCGTGCGAGTTCCAGCCGGGCAGCGGCGAGTCGAAACGGTCCTGCAACTCCCGCCGCACATACAG
>NZ_JBEOXI010001086.1:0-1164 GCF_040296465.1 Streptomyces sp. NPDC002130 | reverse complement strand
GTGCTCTCCGAGGACCACCTGACCCCGGTCGCGGCGGTGTGCCTCTGGTACGACGAACAACAGGTTGAATGTCATGAAGGAAAGCGCGATCGCGGCGAGAACGGGGCTGAGCAGGCTCTCCATCGTGTAGGCGACCTGCGACGCCGACAGCGCACGGGTGAAATCGGCCTCGTCGGTCACGATGTCGGGAATCACCGCCTGGAACGTGGGAGTGAACGCTGCCGACGCAGCTTGCAGAACGCCTACCAGCACGTAGATGTGCCAGATCTCGCTGACGAAGGGCAAGGCGAGCACAACCGCTGCGCGTATGGCGTCGAGCGCGACGAGGAAAGCCCGTCTCGGCAACCGGTCTACGTACGCCGCCGCGAGCGGAGCGATCACGACGTACAGCGACATCTTGATCGTCAGCGCGGTGGCGAGCACCGCTCCGGCACTGGGTCCGGCCAGTTCGTAGGCGAGTAGACCCAGGGCAACCGTCGCCAACCCGGTGCCGAACAGCGCGATGATCTGGGCGCTGAAGAGCAGGCGATAGTCGCGAATCAAGAACAGACGCATGCTGTTCCGCTCCGGTGCGGTCCTAGCGGTCCGGTTCATCTGGTTTCACTCCCGCGACAAGGTTGAAAGCTCCGGTCAGGATATTGAGGGCCACGATTCCGACTACGTCGGCGATCTCGCGATCACCGTAGCCGTACGCTCGAAGGCCCGCGATGTGTTCGTCCGAAATCGAGGCAGGTTCCCGATAGACGCGAAGTCCGAGGTCGATCATCGCCGCGATGGCGGGATCGGCCGAGGTGCCCGCGCGGGCGCGCTCGATCTCGTCCAACTCGACGCCGTTGGCGTGCGCGGCGGCAACGTGGGCTTCTAGGCACACGGCGCAACCTTGCTGGACCTGCACAGCGATCGAGATTCGCTCGGTGATCTTGCGGCTGAGTTTCGCGCGCTTCATTGCGCGGCTGAGTTCCAGATAGCCGCCCAGCACTGCGGGCGAGTGAGCCATCGCCGCGACCATGTCGCCGACCTGTCCGTGACGGTTGACGAGCTCGGCGAGAAGGTCTTTGGATGTGCCGACAGCGGTGGCCGGTGTGAGAGCAGCCACTCGGTGATACGTGCCTTGGCCTCGACCACGCCCAGGCCGTCCAGAATGACGCCGGTACCGGAGGAGTT
>NZ_JBEOXI010001085.1:0-1164 GCF_040296465.1 Streptomyces sp. NPDC002130 | reverse complement strand
CCCTCGCCCACCGCGACGACCTCCGGCTGACCGGCGAGCATCCCGCGCAGATCGGCGTCCACATACGTCGGCCGCTGGAGAACTACAGCATCTGGTGGATACTACCGGGCGTCGACTGGACCGTTCCGTTGCAATCGATGACGCCCAGATCCGTCTACTCGCGTACAACTCGCACGACAGCGCCGTCGATTCAGTCAGAATGAATTCGGTTCTACAGCGGAATGTTTCACGCGAGATTGTGGACTTCATCTACGCGAGTGGAGGCCGCAAGGCCCTCGATCTCTTCACTGTTCCCGTCAACGAAGAACTAGGGCTGACCCTTGGCCGGGTCGGGATGCCGATCCGATACCGCAATGCGCTGCTGGGCTTCGTCTGGCTGTTGATTTCAGAGGGCGAAGTTGACGAGGATCAGGCCGAGGTCTTGAGGCACACGGCTGATGCGGCGGCGATGATCCTTCATCGCGAACAGTTGCTGGACGAGTTGTCCCGAAGTCGGGAGCGGGAACTCACTCGAGACGTGCTGTCGGGCGAGCGGTCGCTGCGTGAGGACGCGGCAAGCAGATTGGCTGATGAGGGCTTGATGGTTGCGGGTCCAGCAGTCGCGGTGACGATGTTGCTCCGCCCCGTGGACCGGTCGACATTGACCGAAAGAGATCGTCTGAGTGTTGCCGTCGGCGTCGATCAGCTTCGGCGGAGGCTCCCGCGGAACAGTGCAATCCAACTCGACCGCCCCGACCACAGTCTGTTGATCGTATCGGTGGCCGAACGCTCGACTCAAACCCATCTGGACTCGCTGATCGTGGCAGCCAGGGAACGAGTCTTGTCTGAAAGTGGGCGCCAGAACATCGAATGTTGGGTTGGTATCGGTGAACCGCGAACCTCGGTTGCAGACGTGCGCGAATCCTACGAAGAGTCCAGACGTTCTGCAGACGTAGCCCAGGTTGTCAAGGTGCTCGGAAATGTTGTGCGTTATCGGGATCTCGGCGTCTACGGACTTCTGGCCGAACTGTCGGAGGATCGACTCGAGAACAGTATTCACTCAGGTTTGCAGTCCTTGCTCTGCCATGAGGACTCAAAAAGCGAGGCTCTTCTCGCGACGCTGGAGAGCTTTTTGGACAATGCCGGTGACGTAAAGCGAACGTCCGAGGCGCTCTGTGTGCATCG
>NZ_JBEOXI010001084.1:0-1165 GCF_040296465.1 Streptomyces sp. NPDC002130 | reverse complement strand
GCCCCGATGGGGCGCTCACCACTGGGGTGGGCTGGCGATGGAGCGGGCCAGGACGTCGTCCAGTACGCGCGCCGTCTCGGGGACGTCCAGCTGGGCCACACCGGAAAGTTCCGCGGCGGCGATATGGCGGCCGTTGCATCCGAGGCGATTTCGATTTCGGGAGAGGAAGTTCTCGCAGTCAACTTCGAGGATTGGGATCGTCAGGTTCGAGGTTGGGCGGGCGAACGGGGCGTACTGCCCGAAGTCTCTCCTGACGACAATGCGCAGATTCAGTACACGTCGGGGACCACCGGCGCGCCCAAGGGGGCGCTGCTGCACCACCGAGGTTTGGTCAACAATGCCGATTTCGTCAGTCGGAGAGGCCGATTCCCTGAGCGGGGTTCGGTTGTTTCGGCCATGCCGCTGTTCCACACCGCCGGGTGCGGCATCCTGGTTCTCGGCGCGGCACAGCGAAGAATGTCCATCGGCCTGATCCAGTACTTCGATCCGACTGCGGTTCTCGATGCGGCGGAACGCTTTCACGCCGACGTGGTCAGTGGAGTGCCGACGATGCTGATCGCCATGATCAACGACGCCACCTTCGCCGGCCGCGATTTCTCGGCCTGCTCGGTGGTCGTATCCGGTGGGTCGTCGGTGCCGCCCGAACTCGTCAGCACGGTGGAGTCGGCCTTCGGGGCGGGGTTCAGCATCGTCTACGGACAAACCGAGGCCAGCCCCGTCATCACACAGACCAGCCCGGCCGACACGCACGAAGACAAGTCGGAGACGGTCGGACTCGCGTTGCCTCAGGTCGAGGTGAAGATCTCCGACGTCGTGACCGGGGACAGCGTCCCGCTCGGCGAACAAGGCGAGATCTGTGCTCGCGGGTACCTCGTCATGACCGAGTACTTCCGCAATCCGGAGGCCTCGGCCGCCACTGTCGACGAGGACGGTTGGTTGCATACCGGTGACCTGGGGACGATGGATCAACGTGGATACGTCCGGGTGACCGGCCGCCTCAAGGACATGATCATCCGCGGCGGGGAGAACATCTATCCGCGTGAGGTCGAGTCCGTGATCTTCACGCACCCGAAGATTCTGGACGTCGCGGTTGTCGGTGTCCCCGACGAGGTGTGGGGTGAGCGGGTCGTCGCCGTGATCCGGTGGAAGGACGAGTCCGACCAAC
>NZ_JBEOXI010001083.1:0-1165 GCF_040296465.1 Streptomyces sp. NPDC002130 | reverse complement strand
AGGCCCTCATCGAGGCCCTCAGGCGGGACGCGGAGGACGCGTCGTCCGTGCACGACATGGGCGGCTCCCCGACCCGAGCAGGTTTGTCACCGGCACGCGCAAGCCGTCGAAGAACAACTCGGTGGTGTCCTGGCCCTTCTGTCCGACCTTCTCGAGTATTCGCCCGCGCTCGAAACCCGGTGTGTTGTCATCGACCTCGGCCACGATGAGCGACACTCCACGCGCTCCGAGGCTGGGATCGGTCTTGGCGGCAATGATCACCAGATCACAATTGCGACCGTTGGAGATGAAGGTCTTTGCGCCGCTGATCAGATAGTCGTCACCGTCGCGGACGGCTCGGGTGGTGATGTTCTGCAAGTCGGATCCGGTGCCGGGCTCGGTCATGGCGATTGCGCCCACCCATTCGCCGCTCACCAACTTCGGTAACCAGCGCAGTTTGTGCTCGTGATCGGCGTAGGCATTGAGGTAGTGCGGCACGATTCCCGAGTGCACACCGAGTTGGAGTGAATGATCACCTGCCATCACCTGCTCGTGAAACAGGACGGCGTCGTGTGCGAAAGTTCCTCCTCCGCCGCCGTACTCGGTGGGGATCGACATGCCGGCGAGCCCGAGTGTCCCGAGTTCCCGATATGCAGACTTGTCGGGAAAACCCTGGTCCGCGAAGCGTTTCTGGTGCGGTGTCACGTGTTTGGCGAAGAAGTTCCTCGCCAGGTCGCCAACGGACTCCAATTCGTCGTCCATCCACGGGGACCGTCGTTCTGTGGTCCGGGTTGCAGCGACTGCGGTTGATCCTTGCGTCATCGTGATTTCTCCCGATCGATGAAGTGCGACCCGCGAGCGGATCTGACCTCACCTATCATCCACACTGTTGACGGTGTGTCAATAAGGGGCTGGTCGAATCGACCTCCAGACCCGCCTCGAATGCCACGTCGCCCGCCCGCAAGAATAGGACGACACAGACACGAACAGGCCGGCGCGAAGGATGGGCAGTGGACCCCGAAGAAACATCAGCGGGTCACGAGTCCAGCCTCCCGGCACCGCGGCCGGCGCGCAGCGTCCTGTTCGGATTGCCGCCGGTGGGAAACCGGTATCCAGGAGCTGTTCGAGTCGCACTCGCCCTGGCGATTCCGGCGTCCATCGCCACGCTGCTCGGATTCGGACCTAC
>NZ_JBEOXI010001082.1:0-1165 GCF_040296465.1 Streptomyces sp. NPDC002130 | reverse complement strand
AGTCCAACCCCTGGGCGCTGCGCGGCATCACCGAGCGGCTGCTGGAGGCCGCAGAGCGCGGACTGTGCGGGAACGTCGATGCCCAATGCGTGACAGGTCTGCAACACGCCGAGTGCGATCAAGTCGTCGGCGCAGACCAGGGCGTCGGGGCGAGTTCTGCCGGTCAGGATGGTGTTGGAAGCCGTGCGCCCCCACTCGATCGAGTACTCGCCGAGTTGTGTCCACTCGTCACGAGTTTCGATCCCCATTCGATCCGCGTGGCGGAAGAAGCCGGCCCGGCGAAGTTCTGTTGACGAATTGGTCAGCTCGGAACTGATGAAGGCAGCTGATTGCGCGCCACGCTCCGACAGATGCTCCATCACCAGGGATTGAGCGGCGTCGTCGTCGACACCGACCCAGTCCGTCTGGGTATCCATGGCAAACCGGTCGAGTTGAACGACCGGAAGCGTTGCCGCGCTGGCTCGGACCGCTTCGGAACTCAATTCGCCGTGGCACGGGCTGATGATGATTCCGTCCACTTGCCGGGAGACGAGCGACTTGAGCCGCTGCGCTTCCACGTCGGGGTCGGAACGAGAATCGCACAGGAACAGTTGTAGTCCGCGCTGAGCGAGGACGTGTTCGACGTTGACCACCAGCGAGGTGAAGAAGGGGTTCGCGATACTCGGAACCACCATTCCGACAGTGTCCGTCCGATTACGACGCAGTGAGCTGGCGATGATGTTTCCCGAGTATCCGAGAGAATCCGCGGCTCGTTTGATCGTCGCCGCAAGCTCGTCCGAGACAGGACGGGAGCCGGACAGTGCCCGCGAGACGGTGGCAGTCGACACCCCGGCCAGTTCCGCGACATCGCGAATGGTCGCCTTGCGCATGCGTCCCCCGTTTTCTGCTCGATTCGGGTCCGAGGTTATCGAACCGCACGGTCCAGTGTCCCGCATGTAACGCGATTGAGGCAATCGTTTACAAATTCGAATTGTGAAAACCTTGACATAACCCGGTGTTGATCGCATAACCTGCTAATTCATCAAGGCAATCGATTACATCGTGTGCAGATCTTGTGCATGGACATACAGCAGTCACGCCCTGGTAACACCAATCAGTGACGCTGAACTCACAGCACGTACACCCGTACCGAGGGGGGACCTCACCCATGCAGGCCGCGCCGCCC
>NZ_JBEOXI010001081.1:0-1165 GCF_040296465.1 Streptomyces sp. NPDC002130 | reverse complement strand
CGCCTCAGTGCGACCGGAACTCCGGCCTCTCGCAGCCGGTTCGCATACGCCTCGCCCTCGTCGCGTAGTGGGTCGAAACCGGCTACCGCAACGTACGCGGGCGGCAGTCCGGCCAGGTCCGGAGTGAGCAGCGGCGAGACTCGCGGGTCGAGAGCCGAAGCGCCACCCGACAGGTAATGGGCTGCATACCAATCGAGTTGGGCGTCGGTGAGAAAGAAGTCGGTGCCGAACATCCTGTGCGACGGACGCTTCGACGAGAGGTCGACCCAGGGAAAGAAGAGCAGTTGGAAGACGGGCTTGACGGCGTCTTCGGTCGTGGACTGCGCGACGACGGCAGCGAGGTTCCCGCCGGCGCTGTCTCCGCCCACCGCAATGGATCTCGGATCCGCGCCCAGTTCTGCGGCATGTTCGACGCAGTACCGAAAGGCGGCGACGGCGTCGTCGACCCCGGCCGGGAACGGGAACTCGGGCGCAAGCCGGTAGTCCACCGACACCACGCTGATTTCGCCGTGTCGGGCCAGGAAGCGGCACACACTGTCGCCGCTTTCGAGGCTGTCGAGGACGAACCCGCCGCCGTGGAAGTACACCAAAAGTGGAGCGGGCGTGGAGACTCCGGCCGGGCGATACAGCCGAGCGGGAATTGCGTGATCCCCGCACGGGATCTCGAGGTCACGAACCGTCTCGATGTCGATCGGTGTACCGCCGAACAGCCGTGATTCGGCGTCGATCTGAGCGCGTCCCTCTTCGACCGGAAGATTCTCGAAGCTCGTACCTTCCACTGCCGAGAGCAATCGCAGCGCAAGCTGGATCTCCGGGTGCAGAGTCTGCCCGTCGATCTCCTTCGGCTTGCCACCGAGAATGCGCTGCGCGCCGGTCGGTAAGGCGCCGACGACATCGAGAACCACCCGCGCAACACGATCTTGGACAGACATCTTCTCCGTGGACATACTCGCCTTCCGTCGGCCGATCACCCGTCGCTTGTACGTTACGAAAGAACCGGACAAATATCCAGGAATCTCGACGCTCGAGATCAGGCCGCCGGAGTGACCGTGACTGTGACGGGACCCGTGTCGTCCGCGGTTTCCACTGTGAGGAGGCGGCTTTGGGAATCCCAGTTCACTATGTCGGCACCCGCGACGTCGACGCCGCCGGGAAAGCCGCTCTC
>NZ_JBEOXI010001080.1:0-1165 GCF_040296465.1 Streptomyces sp. NPDC002130 | reverse complement strand
GTGGTTTTGGGGGGCGTTGGGGGGGTCGGCGTGGGGGCGGGGGAGGGGGTCGGCGTGGGTGTCGGGCACGGCCACGTCTTCTTGCTGCCGGCGTACGCCACCGCCTCGGTGCCGTCCGGCCCCGTCGAGGCGTACGCGCAGGCGTCGGCCACCGCGACCCCGGCCGGTGCGCCGACGAGCGCCCAGGTCAGCGTCGCCGCCGCCAAGGCACGTGTCGCAAGGGCGGGTTGAGTCGAAAGGGCTCCATGCACGACGAAGATCATGAGCCCTGTGCCGCCCGGACGGGCCGGGGTGCAAGGGGATTGCCCCGAAAGAGGGATATCCGGGCATCACCGGTTTGAACTGCGGTCGCCCCCAGGGGGCTCCGGGTGCACTCGTGTGCGACGACTCGGGGGCTCGTCACAGATTCCGGAAAGAAATTTGGCCGACGGTTGAACACAATCACCGCCCCCATGCGTACTCATGACCGTGCGGCGGCGCAGCAGGGCGCTGCAACACCCTTGCGATTATGGGGAGTTGACGATGAAGACCTCCTGGCGGAGCGCCTCACTCGTGGCGAGCGCCGCGGCGGTCCTGGCGCTGACGACGGCGTGCGGTCAGGACAGCCCACCGGCGGCCAGCCAGAACGTGGGCGCCACGGCCGCGCCCGGGGACTACGGAAGCATCGGCTCGGGAACCGCGGGCGCGGCGGGCGGCACCGCGACCGGCCAGCCGGCGGCACCGAGCGCCTCCAGCCCGTCCAACCCCGCCGGCAAGCTGTCCGTCTCCACCGCCGAGAAGGTCGGCAAGGTGGTCACCGACAGCCTCGGCCTCACCCTGTACCGGTTCGACCAGGACACCGAGCAGCCGCCCAAGTCGAACTGCGACGGTGACTGCGCCAAGACCTGGCCGCCGGTTCCGGCCGACGACGCCGAGGCCGGCGAGGGCATCGACAAGGCGCTGCTCGGTTCGGTCACCCGGGCCGACGGCACCAAGCAGCTCACGGTCGGCGGCTGGCCCGCCTACCGCTACGCCAAGGACGTCAACGCCGGTGACGTCAAGGGCCAGGGCGTGGGCGGCAAGTGGTACGCGCTCGCCCCCGACGGCAAGAAGGCGCAGGGCGGTGCCGAGGCCGGCGCGGAGGGCGGCGGCGAAGCGGCCCAGGCCGGGCTGTCCACGCGCAAGG
>NZ_JBEOXI010001079.1:0-1166 GCF_040296465.1 Streptomyces sp. NPDC002130 | reverse complement strand
GGCCGTGGTGCGCCAGCGCAGCTCCGTGTACGGCAGATGGTCCGGGGCGTGGTCGAAGGGGCACCACAGCACCTGAAGCAGATCCCAAACCTGCAGCAGCAGCTGACAAACCGGTCAGAGCGTTGAGCAGCGAGATGACGACGGGCATATCCGCGCCGCCGATGGGCAGCACGACCATCAGTCCGAGGATGCCCGAAAGCACGAGGACGCCGACGATCCACAGTGAGCTGGTCGGGCCTTCCGGCGAGATCGCCTTGATGCCGATGATCACCGAGAACGCGACTGCGGCAATGAGCAGCAGCGCATTGAGCGGCTGCTGGAGCTTACCGATTCCGATCGGACGACCAGGCAGAGTTTCCTGCAGCTTCAGGAACGCGATCACGCTGCCCCAGAAGGAGATCGATCCGATCACCGCGGCAAAGAGCGACGCGATGACGATGTGTACCGTCGGCGACTCGCCGTGCTGGAATGCGGTGAAACCGTCCGAGTCCAGGAACTCCGCGTACGCGATCAACGCGACCGTGCCACCACCCACGCCGTTGAAGAGCGCGACCAGCTGCGGCATGGCCGTCATCTTCGTCCGGAGCGCCGGCGGGACACCGAGCACGACACCGATGACCAGGCCGGCAGCGATGAGGATCCAGTTACCCATCTCCGCATCACGAATGGAGATCAGAGTTGCAACGACGGCGATGAGCATGCCGACCGCGGCGATCTGGTTGCCGCGGACTGCTGTCTTCGGGCCGGTAAGACCCATGAGGCCGTAGATGAACATCGAGAACGCGACAATGTAGAGCGCATTGACCAGGTATTCCATTACTGGTCACCATCCTTCGACACAGACTTGGCGGCCGGCTTGGCCTTGAACATCGCCAACATGCGGTCCGTGACCACAAAACCACCGACAACGTTCACGGTTCCGAAGACGAGCGCTACGAACAAGATGATCTGCAACCCGATCGAGGGATCGTGCACCTTGCCCAGGACGACCAACGCACCCAGGACGACGATGCCGTGGATGGCGTTCGTACCGGACATCAACGGGGTGTGCAGGGTGTTCGGAACTTTGGAGATCACAGCGAAACCGACGAACCCGGACAACACCAGGATCGCGATGTTCGCCAGAAGTGATGTGTACATCAGGCGCCCTTCTCTTCACGGGTGAC
>NZ_JBEOXI010001078.1:0-1167 GCF_040296465.1 Streptomyces sp. NPDC002130 | reverse complement strand
CGGCGGAAAGATCACCGGCATCGAGTCCGGCGCGGGCGAGATGGCCCTGCTCAAGCAAGGAGGTCACACCTTCGACCGCGGGCATCCATGAATTCGGCACAGGGCGGGCTGTAGCAACGCTGCGAGCAGCCTCTACGAAGTCGCGAGTCAATAGAGAATCGACGTCTGATCGCCAACCGATAGATAACGGCGTTGGTGGTATGCCGGTGACAGGAACGAACGCTAGTCCTGGCCGAGAATAGAACCGCTGCGTCGATGCTTGCGAGAACGCGACGCCCTTCTTCGACAAGATCGCTTCGAAACACTCGTCGACCGTTGAAACCTCGGCTCCGAGCCGAACGTCATGCCCATCGCGAGAGCTCAGTGCGAGCCAGAAGTCACGCCACTCGTCGGTACTGCGACGAGCAACGAATGGCTGACCTGTGAGATCCTCGACACTGATCGAATCATGTTGCGCAAGAGGGGAGTCCGAGCTAACGACCAGCACTCGCGGTTCGATGAAAAGGGTGTCGAGCGCGAGCCAGTCCGCAACGACGACGGGCGGCCTGATGAACGCTACGTCCACCGTGCCGTCGCCTAGTCCGACGTAGGGGTCGGAGAAGTCGAACGATTGCATTTCCACCTCGACATCCGGGTGCATCGAGCGAAATGCCGACAGGATGTCCGGGGTCAGCTCAGCGGCAGCATTCGCCTGGAATCCGATAACGAGATTGCTGCGCGCACTGCGGCCGACTTGCCGGGTGAGCGACGCAATGCGCTCGGCATCCGAGAGTAGCTGACGGCTTCCTTCCAAGAGCCTCACCCCTGCCGGCGTCAGGGCCACATGACGGCTGTCACGAATGAACAGCGCTGTCCCCAGAGAGTGCTCAAGCTTTCGAATCTGAACACTCAGAGATGGTTGGGCGATATGGAGCCGTGCAGCCGCACGGCCGAAGTGCAGTTCCTCCGCCACCGCCACGAAGTACGACAGCGGCCTCAACTCCAGGGGTAAGCGCACATCGCCGATGCTATTCGCCGCCACCGCCACCGCGGAATCACGACCACCGCATCCGATGATGGGCCGCACAACCCTCACTCTGTACCCACACATGAACGGACTAGACGCCCCTATAACGAGGGGCGCTGGACACCGTTCCGACCAAGTTGAACACCTCTCGAGCGGCGTAT
>NZ_JBEOXI010001077.1:0-1167 GCF_040296465.1 Streptomyces sp. NPDC002130 | reverse complement strand
CATCTGCATCATCACCGCGGCCTGCCTCTACATCCCCCAGCTCGCCGAACTCGTCGGCCATCCCCTGGAACGCCCGCACGAAGACTTCTCCTGCGCGCCCCTCCGCCGTCCGCTGTCTCGACGGACGGCGGAGAAAATCCTCAGCCAGGGAGTCCAGTTCCGACCGAACGGCTACCGTGATGAGATCGTCTTTGGACGCGTAGTACTTGTAGAGCGTCGAGAGGGCAGTCTGGGCAACTCGAGCGACCTCCCGCATCTGCACAGCTTCGTAACCGCCCGCGGATGCCAACTCGCGGGTGGCTTTCACGACTCGCTCGACACGGAATGCCTTGGCCTCAGCGGTGCGGCCGTTCACCTTCACTGCGGACATCCAGTCTGTCCCCCATCATGTTCCGAGACTGACGCCGACGCGTCATCTGCCTCCACGATAACGCCCCTGCACCGGCACCAACTCAGGCACTCGGATCAGTCCCATCCGTTAATCAGGCATTTACGAATCAGGACGGAAGCTGACCCATGAAGATGGACGGGTGCAGACCGTCAGCCAACGGACGGAAGTCCTTCTCGACCTTGGCGGTCAGGTCGTCGAGGTTCCACGGTCCATCCGAGGCGACCGTGGAGACTACCTCCGGGTTATTCCACAGTTTCACCTCGTAGCCCATGGCGCCGATCGTGCGGCCCGACAGCCAATCGGAACTCGTACCGGCAAGGTAGGTGACGATGGGCGCGATGTTGTCCGGCGAAACGGAATCGTCGATGCCCTCTCCCACCCGCTTCTCGTCAGGCACGGTCTGCGTCAGACGCGTGACGGCACCCGGAGCGATCGCATTGGCCGTCACGCCGTATCGCCCGAGCGCGTTGGCCGTCGACGCAGTCAAACCGATAATCCCCATCTTGGCAGCGGCATAGTTCGGCTGCCCGGGCGAACCCTGCAACGCGGAATCGGAGGTGAAGTTGATGATGCGGTAGTGGCCGTCGGGATTCCTCTGCGAACGCCAGTACGCCGCCGCCGGCTTGATGGTGCTGAAGTGGCCACGCAGATGCACTCGAATGACTGCATCCCAGTCTTCTTCCGGAAGATTGAAAATCATCTTGTCTCGGAGAATGCCTGCCACATTGACGAGAACATCCAGCTTGCCGTAATGCTCCAGCGCAAGATCGACAAGG
>NZ_JBEOXI010001076.1:0-1168 GCF_040296465.1 Streptomyces sp. NPDC002130 | reverse complement strand
GCCGTAGACGGCGGCGGTCGGGGCGGCGGCCAGGTCACGGGCGAGGGTGCGGATGACGTCGGCCTCGACGTCACAGGCCTCGGCGACGGTAGGCCTCGATGCCGATGATCGGCTTGATGCCGGCACTCTTTGCCTCGTTGTAGAACTGGCTGGCGCCGTACATGTTTCCGTGGTCGGTCATGCCGACGGCGGTCATTTCGAGACGAGCGGCCTCCTCGAACATGGCGCCGACCTTGGCCGCACCGTCGAGCATCGAGTACTCGGTGTGATTGTGAAGATGTACGAACGAGTCAGCCACGTGCGCCTCTCTGAAGGTCTGGGAGCGAGATCGAGTGTATGCCGCGTTGCCGACACGTTCGGCGACCGCCATCGTGGAGTCGCAGCGTGCCGCCTCGGATCACGTGACCGGAACCTCAGGTTCGACGCTCGACCTCATCGAACACCGAGAACGCCGACCGGCGACGAAGGTGTCTGTCGTGAAGATCACCAGCGCGCTCAACGGAACGATGATCGGTCCGATCGGTATGTCGGAGGAGAAGGACGAGGCTCAGATGGCGCACGAGCAGGCGCTCGTCGACGCCGGTCACCACGCCGGTGGTGTCGACGACGTCGAGGGCATCGTGCCGCAGATGAAGGCCACCCCCGGAAACCCCGAGCGTCAGGCTGTTCGTCGTCGCCAGGAGCGCGTCCGCCAGATCATGCACACCCTCACAGCTAACGCTCTGTCGGCAATTCAGGACAGCCTGGACGAGGTTGACGGAACTGGGCAGTACGATCCTCAGTACGCCGAAGCGAGCGGCTATCAGGGGGAGTGGAACGACAACTCGCAAGACACGCAGGTCATTCCTGCATACGAGGGCGATCCCTACGGAAACACGACACACGGGCAAGGGTAGGCATATCGGATGGGGGTTACCCGCAACTCGGTTCTGAGTCCGGTCAACGGAGTCGACCGCATACGACATCACGCCGCCGAACGACCAGCCGCACAGCACGTACGGCCCGTCACCCTGGATCTCACGAAGCAGCGGAACGTAGGCCGCAGCACGGGTTTCGATCGAGCCTTCGACCCGCTCGAACCCGTACATCGGCGTGCCGGCAGCCTCGCCGCCCGCGGCGCTGCGCTGCCCCTCGGTGCCGCTGCGCATCCGCGCCAGGCAGTAGGCGC
>NZ_JBEOXI010001075.1:0-1169 GCF_040296465.1 Streptomyces sp. NPDC002130 | reverse complement strand
CCGGGGCATCGGAGGCGGCGCGGATGGGCAGCGTAGTCTTGATTGGACTAGACCTGTCATCGAACGCCGACGCATGCCGACGAAGGATGGCCAAGGCCGGGCAGATTTCGCTCGACGGAGACGAATCAGCGCTCGAGACGCTGGGAGGGTTGCTCGATACCTTCGATCCCAGTTTCAATATCGTCACACCGTAACGAAGGGAGAGCTCTCGATGTGCACACGCTTGGTCTACCTGGGGCCCAACGACACTGTGATCACGGCTCGATCGATGGATTGGAAGGTCGACCTCGGAACGAACCTCTGGGCGTTCCCACGCGGCATGACCAGAGAGGGTTGCGCGGGTCCGAACTCGATCCAGTGGACGTCGAAATACGGAAGTGTTGTCGCGACGGCCTACGACATGTGCACGACCGACGGCGTCAACGAGGCTGGGTTGTCGGCCAATCTCTTGTGGTTGGTCGAGTCCGAGTATCCGACGTACGACGGTTCGAGCCCGGGATTGTCGATCGCGGCGTGGGCGCAGTACGTCCTGGACAGCTTTGCGACAGTTCGGGAAGCGGTCGAAGTGCTGTCGTCGGAACCGTTCACGGTGGTGACCGCTGCCGTTCCGGGCGAAGACCGCCTCGCCACGCTGCACATGTCGCTTTCGGACGCTGGGGGAGACAGCGCGATCATCGAGTACATCGGTGGACGTCCGACGATTCACCACAGCCGCGAGTACCAGGTGATGACCAATTCACCCATCTTCGATCAGCAACTCGCCGTCAACGAGTACTGGAAGCAGATCAACGGAACCGTCATGCTGCCCGGAACCAACCGTGCCGCTGACAGATTCGCCCGGGCGTCGTTCTACGTGGATGCGATACCGCAGACGGACGATCCTCGATCGGCCTTGGCATCCACTTTCAGCGTCATCCGGAATGTTTCGGTACCCCTGGGTATTTCGACTCCCGACGAGCCCAACATCTCGTCGACCAGATGGCGCACGGTCGTCGACCACAAACGTGCGCTTTATTTCTTCGAATCCGCGATGACGCCGAATACCTTCTGGGTGGACGTGGCGTCGATGGATCTCGGAGCCCGGCCAGGAGCGAGGCCAGTACGGCACCCACCCGGCCCGCGCCTCGCACCTGCACGCGCTGCGAGCGCCGCGCGGCCAGCTGCCCGAT
>NZ_JBEOXI010001074.1:0-1170 GCF_040296465.1 Streptomyces sp. NPDC002130 | reverse complement strand
ACCACCTCTCATCTGATTAGATGAGATGTCGGCATTGTCTCGCTCGTCCGTGTCCTCGAAACGGGTCTGTACTAACCGGAAATTGCTGCGTTGGTTTCCGGTTGGGACGAGGAACTGGCCGGTGGGCACACCCCGGAAACCGAGGAATACGGAATTCGCAGCGTCACGTATCGCGCCTCGCGCCCTTTTCATCCGTCCAGGCTCGAGGCTGCGCTCGGTCAGTTCGCGGGCCTCTTGCGAAGCAAAGGCTTCTGCTGGATCGCGAGTCGGCCCGAGTTCGCCGCGATCTGGTCGCAGGCAGGCCCCAACCTCGTCATCGAACCGGCTCAACTGTGGGCGTCGGCAGCGGAGGTACCGGGGCAGGAGATCGTGTTCATCGGAGTGAAACTCGACCCGGCGGCGCCGTCACAAATCCTCGACCCAGCCCTGCTGACCGATGACGAACTACGCGAAGGGCCGCGGGCCTGGACGCGCTACGAGGACCCGCTACCGGCGTGGGACCGGAGCCACGTGCACTGAGCCGTGCGCTTCTAGTCGAGGACTTCTTCGACCTCGACGTCTTCGGCGGGGCGGGCCATCTCCTTGCGGTACTGCCAGATACCCAACGCGGTACCGATGACCAAGCTGACCATCATCACGATCAGCACGGCGGGTAGCAACCACGGAACGCGATCGAGGAACGAGCCACCGTAGAAACCGAGCAGCAAGAGCACCGGCGCCCAGATGATCGCGCCGATGGTGCTCGCGATGGTGTAGCGCGTGTGGTTCATCTTGGCTGCGCCGGCGACCATCGGGCACAGGGTGCGCACCCACGGAACCCAGCGGGCGATCAGGACCGCCCAGAATCCGTGTTTTTCCAACAGGATGTTCACGCGGTGCAGGTTCTTCTCGGTGAAGTACTTGCCGCCCTTACGGGCTTTGATGTGATTGCCGGTCCGGTGGCCGATGACGTACCCGACCTGGTTACCGGCAATGGCCGCGATCATCGCACCGACAGACAACGCCCACACGTGGCCCGCGCCGGATTCGTGACCGGCAAGCACGATTCCGGCTGTGATCAGTAGCGAATCACCGGGCAGAAACAATCCGAGGATGATCGCGCACTCGATGAAGACGAACGTGACGACGATGATCCAGACCAACAGAGGCCCGGCAGTCTCGAGTGGGGAG
>NZ_JBEOXI010001073.1:0-1172 GCF_040296465.1 Streptomyces sp. NPDC002130 | reverse complement strand
CTGAGACACGGCTCGTCCGCGCCGGTGTAGAACAGGCCGTGGATCTGACCGATGTAGAACAACCACGACGGTGCGTCCGCGGAATTGTCGAGAATCAGGTACTTGTAGACCATCTCACCGGTCAGGAACAGCAGCCAGAGGCCGGTGATCCAGGCGAGAACGCGGTATCGGACCAGCGCCGACGCAACCTTCTTCTGCTTTTCTGCGTTGACTGCGGGGGTAGCGATGCTCGCTTCCGAACCGGTACTCACGTCGTGCTCCTATCGGACTCGCGAGCGGCGAGCTGCGCAAGGTAGTCGTTGTATTCCAGCATTTGGCGGGCTTCAGGATCGTCGACGTCGAGGTTCACATCGTCGAACTCGGCCTGCGGGCGTTGCGGCAAGAGGTCGGCGGGAATCTCACGCGGCTCCGCGGCGGCTTCCTCGGCCTCGGCCTCTTCGGGGTCCACGTCTTCGAGCTGAACGAACTTGCGATACGCGTACACGACAAACGCCGCGAACAGCGGCCACTGGAACGCGTACCCGAGATTCTGTCCGGACCCTCCGACGGCTTCGAAGGCGAGGATGGGATCGAGTCTGTCGGTGAGATCGCGCAGGCCGTGTGAGGCGATTGCGGCAAGCAGGCTGTTGTGGGTCGGAAAGTATCTCCGCGGGGCGCCGTGCGACACGCCCGCGCGCCGCGCGATCTCCCGTAGCGTCAGTTCCGTGGCGCCGTCGACATCGAGAATCTCGACGCCGGTGGCGACAAGTGTTTCGCGAAGGCTGCTGACAGTCATGGAAGACAGTGTCTACTATTCTCGTCGTAGACACTGTCTACTAGACGGAAAAGGTGATGCCCTGTGCTCTATTGGCTGTTCAAATACGTCCTGATCGGCCCGGTCCTCTGGCTGTTCGGGCGGCCGACGATCGAGGGCCAGCACCACATCCCCAAGAAGGGGCCGGTGATTCTCGCCGGCAACCATCGGGCAGTCGTCGACTCGTTCTTCCTGGTTCTCATGGTGCGCCGACGCATCACCTTCGTCGCGAAGAGTGAATATTTCACCGGGACCGGTGTGAAGGGCGCGATGCAGCGCTGGTTCTTCGGTGGGGCCGGTCAGGTGCCGATCGACCGTAGCGGCGCCGACGCCTCCCGTGCGGCGTTGGACACGGCCATCGGGATTCTCGACAAGGGTG
>NZ_JBEOXI010001072.1:0-1173 GCF_040296465.1 Streptomyces sp. NPDC002130 | reverse complement strand
GTCCGCCGGGCCCGGAGGACCGGTAGACGTCGATGCGGAGGTCGTTCGGGTTGATCTCGACGTCGACCTCCTCCGCCTCGGGCGCCGATCCCTACATTCTGGGTGTCGGTTCGGGAGCGTCCTTCGGCGCGGTGCTGATCATGACGACGGGCATCGGAACCGGGCTGTCGATCGGTGTCCCGGTGGCGGCCTTCCTGGGAGCGATGATCTCCCTGATCGCGGTTCTCGTTCTGGGCAGGCGCGAGGGAATGCTCGTCCCGCTACGCATGGTCCTGGCCGGTGTTGCCATCGGCTATCTACTTTCGGCTGCAACAAGTTTCGTGCAGCTGCGTGCCGACCCGAGCCAGCTTTCGGGAGTGCTCTTCTGGTTACTCGGTTCGGTGAGCGGGGCAAGTTGGTCGGATCTCGGTGTGTCGGCCGCGGTAATCACCTTGTGCGCAGCGGTGTTGCTGACGCAATCGCGCCAACTCAATGCGCTGGCGATGGGTGACGAGAGTGCGCAATCGGTAGGCGTCGATGTGCGTCGTACCAGATTGCTGTTGCTGGTGATCGCGTCGTTGCTGACCGCTGTGGTCGTATCCGTCGCCGGCGGAATCGGTTTCGTGGGGCTACTCGTGCCGCACGCCGTACGGCTCCTCGTCGGTTCCGATCACGGCAAGCTGCTCCCCGCGACCGCGTTGGTTGGTGCCACCTTCCTGGTGATCGTCGATCTTGCAGCTCGAATGCTGGATGCGCCCAACGAATTGCCACTCGGGATCATCACCGCGGGATTGGGCGCTCCGTTCTTTCTCTGGTTGCTTCGACGGGACGGCGGTGCGCAGTCGTGAGATTGTCGGCCAGCGGAATTCAGATCGTTCTGGGCGGGCGCCTGGTGATTTCGGGTGTGGATCTGGAAGCACCGGAGGGAAGTGTGGTCGGGCTCGTCGGACCGAACGGCAGCGGAAAGTCCTCCCTCCTGCGCGCGTTGTATCGCTCGATGAAGCCTCGAAGCGGAGTCGTGAAGGTGGACGAGGTGAATGTCTGGGACGATCTCTCGCCCCGATCGGCTGCCCGCATCATCGGTGTCGTCGGGCAGGAGCATTCATCCGACTTCTCGTCCCCTGCGTCGATGCCCCGCTTGTATTCGATGATGACCGGCGACCCGTTCTCGTCCAGCCCGAGCGAGTCGATCCG
>NZ_JBEOXI010001071.1:0-1174 GCF_040296465.1 Streptomyces sp. NPDC002130 | reverse complement strand
CCGAGGTGCCCCACGTCGTTCCAGCTCTCGATCGCCGGCTCCCCGTAGGCCCAGCCCAGCACGGACAGCGACGTCGGGTTCAGCCGTATCCGGGCACTCGATTGCTCTCCATCTGGGTAATAGATGCATGATTTTCGTGCGCTTTTCGCACCATCAGCCTATCTGGCGGCTGCCACGCACTTCCGTCCAAGGTTGACATGCATACTTGTGCATATCAAAATGAAAGTGATTTGCAATAATGTGGTGAGATGGCTATGCCCGGACATCATGATCTACCCCTCGAAGGAGCCTCGCTGTGAGCATTGCGGATACCGGCGATCTCCACAAAAGCCATGATCATTCCGACCTCGGACACACGCACGATCCGTTCGAAGCCGCACCTCCCGCGCCCGTGCCGCCCAAGGAAACCCTGGCGGCAGCCGGCGAAATTCTGCGGGCACTGGCTGCACCCGTTCGCATCGCGATCGTGCTCCAGTTGCACGAGTCGGAGCGTTGCGTTCACGAACTCGTCGGCGCCCTCGGTGTCACTCAGCCACTCATCAGCCAGCATCTGCGCGTACTCAAAGCAGCGGGCGTCGTCCGCGGCGAGCGCAACGGACGAGAAGTTCTCTATCGACTCGTCGACGATCACCTCGCACACATCGTCGTCGACGCTGTCGCCCACGCCGAAGAAGGATGAGATTCCACCGCATGAACACTCCGGGCAGTACAACCTCGAAACGTGGACCGGCCACCGTCGGCGTTCGTTCCACGAAACAGCGCAGCGCCATTTCCGCCCTGCTCGACGACATCGACGAATTCAAATCGGCACAGGAACTGCACGACGAACTCCGCAAGCGCGGTGAAGGCATCGGCCTTACCACCGTCTACCGCACGCTGCAGGCACTCTCCGACGCCGGAACCATCGACGTCCTCCGCACCGACACGGGTGAGTCCGTCTACCGACGCTGCTCCTCCGGGCACCACCATCACCTGGTGTGCCGCAACTGCGGATTCACCGTCGAGGTCGAGGGCCCGACGGTCGAGCAGTGGTCACAGACCATCGCCGAGGACAACGGTTTCACCGAAGTGAGTCACACCGTCGAGATCTTCGGCACCTGCCGCGATTGCGCCGGCAACTGAGCGCGTCGAGGAATGGAACCCCACTCGAGCGCCCCGCTGTCGCCCTTGTAGC
>NZ_JBEOXI010001070.1:0-1175 GCF_040296465.1 Streptomyces sp. NPDC002130 | reverse complement strand
GGACGAGGCCGCCCGCGGGCTGAGTGAGTTGGAGCAGTGGCAATCCGAGTGGAGTGACCGAGCGTCGTAGTTCGACGATTTCACGTTTGAGTAGGTAGATATGCTCGACGGCAACGGTGTTCCGCGGGTTGAACACCAACTCTTCCATGCTGTCGACGTCCTGTTCGACCAGCTGAATGACGGAGAGATAGCTGTCGACGACGTGGTCGGTGATCGCTTGCAGCACCGCGAACGGTCCCATGGCGAGACGCTCGGCATTCTGTTCGAGCGACTTGCGCACGCTTGCCAGTTCGGAGTGATCCCCGTGCCGGACGGTCACCACGAAGTCGGGACCGACGAACACCATGATCTCGCCGGTTTCGACGATCTCGCTCGCCGTCGCCACGGATTCGTGCGGTACGTAGACGACCGTGCGCAGCACCAGGAACATGACGTCGTCGTAGCGTTCGAGTTTCGGGCGCTCGTGTGCATGGACGGCATCCTCGACCATCAGCTCGTGGAGTCCGAAAGTTGCTGCGACATCTTGCATCTGACCTTCGTCGGGAGCGTGCATGCCCACCCAGACGAACGCGTTGTCGCGACTACGAACCTCGGCCAACGCGGCGCGGTGCGTGTACTTGCCCGGCAACCGCACGCCGTCCACGTAGACCGCGCAGTCGACGATCGCGCGGGCTGCCGGGACGGGGATCTTGGGTGCATCCGCTTGCGTCGATTTGCCGTTCGACCAATTCGGCAGTGACGGCATGGTTGGCACGCTCGCTCCTTCTCGGTCTGTAGTGCAGTGAACCTGTGATGCAGTAACGGCACTACAGCGACACCTGATCGAATTGCGCTGCCGCTGCGGCGTAATCGTACGTCAGCTTCCGGCTCGCCTACCGGAGCGCGATGAAGTTGCCGATTGCTGACACACTGGAACAGTGCGAATAGACCTTCACACCCACTCCAACGCATCGGACGGCACCGATACCCCGGCTGCCCTCATGCGCGCCGCAGCCGACGCCGGACTCGACGTCGTCGCCATCACCGATCACGACACGACTTCGGGCTGGGCCGAGGCGGCGCAGGCCTTGCCGAGCGGGGTCAGCCTGGTTCGCGGGATCGATCATCGTGTTCGGATTCGGCGTCCACGACACCGATGCCGGAATCAGCCACCTCTGGTCGGACGGTGGGTTCTT
>NZ_JBEOXI010001069.1:0-1175 GCF_040296465.1 Streptomyces sp. NPDC002130 | reverse complement strand
GCCAACGAGCTGCTGAAGTTCGAGGACGGCACCCTCGGCCTCGCCCTCAACCTCGAGGAGCGCGAGATCGGTGCCATCGTCCTCGGCGAGTCGAAGTCACCGTGACCGTCTCCGGGTTCGGTTCCGTCACCACCAGTTTTTCCAGCGAAGAGGACAAAGCATGAGCAAGGTCAAGGTCGCGATCATCGGATCGGGCAACATCGGCACGGATCTGATGATCAAGGTGCTGCGCAACTCCGACTACCTGGAGATGGGCGCGATGGTCGGCATCGACCCGGCGTCGGACGGCCTCGCCCGTGCTGCGCGTCTGAACGTGCCGATCACGGCTGAAGGTGTCGAGGGTTTGATCGGTCTCCCGAACTTCGACGAGATCGAGATCGTCTTCGACGCCACCTCGGCAAAGGCTCACGTCGCCAACAACGCGCGGCTGGCTCCCCTCGGCAAGCGCATGATCGACCTGACGCCTGCAGCGATCGGCCCGTACGTCGTGCCGGCCGTCAACGCGGACGAGCACCTGGATGCACCCAACGTCAACATGGTGACGTGTGGTGGCCAGGCCACGATCCCGATGGTTGCCGCCGTTTCTCGGGTGGTCCCGGTGGCGTATGCGGAGATCGTCGCGTCCATCGCCTCCAAGTCCGCAGGTCCCGGAACGCGCGCCAACATCGACGAGTTCACCGAGACCACGTCCGAGGCGATCGTGGCTGTCGGCGGCGCCCGCCGCGGCAAGGCCATCATCATCCTCAACCCCGCTGAGCCGCCGCTCATCATGCGCGACACGGTCTTCTGCCTCGTCGACGCCCCGGACCCGGCTGTTCACGAGGAGATCCGTCAGTCGATCGAGAAAATGGTCGGCGACGTCTCCGCGTATGTTCCCGGCTACCGGCTCAAGCAGGAAGTCCAGATCACCGAGATCCCGGCCGACCAGCCGGTCGAGACGTTGCTCGTCGACGGCAATCGCCCCACCCATCAGGTGTCGGTGTTCCTCGAGGTCGAGGGTGCTGCACACTACCTGCCTGCGTACGCCGGCAATCTCGACATCATGACGTCCGCCGGAATGCAGATCGCGGAGCGCATCGCCGCCGAGATCGACCGCATCCAGGAGATGGGCGGCGCGATGGCGGCCGTCGAGTCCGGCTACCTCAAGTCGCAGCTGGTCGCCTCGCACGCCGAGC
>NZ_JBEOXI010001068.1:0-1176 GCF_040296465.1 Streptomyces sp. NPDC002130 | reverse complement strand
CGGCCGAGCGGCCCGGCGCTGTACTCCGGGTCGAGCTTGATCCCGATGCGGGCGGCGGCCTCGGCCCACTGCTTCTTCAGGTGCTCGGTCGGGGCACCTGCTCGGTGGTGATGGTGCGCTCGGCAAAGGAGCGCACCGAATCTGCGAGTGCGGTGTGCTCCTCGCTCAGCCCGAGGCCGAGTTCGTATGCGTTGCGTGCCATGCGCTTACAGACGTTCTGCGAGGTCGGCGGTGGTCCAGGGACCCTCGCTCTCGATGGTGTTCACACCGTGCCAGCCGGCGAGTTCCGTGATGGCTCCGCCCTGAACGGCGTACACCTTGCCGGTGAGCTTGCAGTCCGCGGCCGCGAGATAGGCCACCAACGGTGAGATGTTGGACGGCGCGAAGGCGTCGAACTCGCCCTCGGGTACCTCGGCGGCAAACAGTGCCCCCATGCCGGGTGTCGCCAGCGTCAGCCGAGTGCGTGCAATCGGCGCAATTGCGTTGACGCGCACGCCGTATCGATCGAGCTCGTCAGCGGCCACCAAGGTCAGGGCTGCGATGCCCGCCTTGGCGGCACCGTAGTTACCCTGGCCCGCATTGGGCATGAACGTACCCGAAGCCGACGCAGTGTTGATGACCGAAGCATTGACGGTCTCTCCCGCCTTGCTCTGGTCCTTCCAGTAGGCGGCAGCGTGGTGCAGCGTCGCCGCGTGCCCCTTCAGGTGCACGGCGATGACTGCGTCCCACTGACTCTCGTCCATGCCCGCGATGAAGGCGTCGCGAAGAATGCCGGCGTTGTTGACCAGCACGTCGAGTCGACCGAACTCGCTGACGGCCTGCTTGACGAGGCCCTCGGCCCCGTCCCAGGTGGCAATGTTGTCGGTGTTGGCAACAGCCTTGCCGCCTGCAGCGACGATCTCGTCGACTACCTGCTGCGCGGGGCCGGCATCTGCACCGGAACCGTCGTTTGCTCCGCCGAGATCGTTGACCACGACGCTCGCACCCTCACGAGCGAAGAGCAGCGCATGCTCACGGCCGATGCCGCGTCCTGCTCCGGTGATGATCGCTACGCGACCGTCGAGACTTCCCATCAGTTCAGATTCCCATCAGTTCAGTTGTCGGACATGAAGACTCATTTGTCGGAGATGACCGCGAGGCCGTCCTTGATGACGAGGTCACCGACCGCACTGGTTT
>NZ_JBEOXI010001067.1:0-1177 GCF_040296465.1 Streptomyces sp. NPDC002130 | reverse complement strand
CCCAGATGCCGGTCCCCCACCGGCGGGGCCGGGCGGGGCCGGTGGCCCGCCGGTTGCCGGCTTCCTGCGCGGCGGCGTCGGCGGCCAGGGTGCGGTGAAGTACCTCGCCGAACACAAGACTCACAACAATCTCCAACATCGATGGAACATGAACCGGACCCGAACACGAGGATCAATCCGACTTCCGGACATAGTTAACCCGTGCTAAGTAAGGTAGACCTTAATTTATTGCAGTGTTGTCGATGAGTCGATGCCTTCTCCGCTGCAACGGGGCCAACTACTATCGCAATTCGGCCAACGCAATACGTATGGCCTGTTCACGACAAGTATTGGCATCGGTGTGACTTCTGACTACCGCCCACGATCCCTAGCGTGGACCCAGTGCCTTCGACACCACTTCTTTCGGCCGAGACAAACGGCCCCCCAGCCAGGCCGGCGATCACGCCGCGCCAGGTAATTACCCGCGCGATCGCTTCCGAAGGTCGCGGAGCCAAGCTGGCGGCCGCCTCCGTCGGCTTCACCGGCCACCAGGTCGCGGAAGCATTGGTGCCGGTGGTGATCGGTGCGGTCATCGACCGAGCTGTGGCGACCAGCGATGCCGCAGCACTCGGAAAGTGGATCCTCGTTCTCGGAATTCTCTTCACCGGCTTGTTGCTCAGTTGGCGATTCGCGGCGCGTATCTCCGATTCCGTCACCGAGCACGGAGCACACCGCCTACGGATGGACATCGCGCGCCGAGGCCTCGATCCGCATGGCATGTCGCCTCGGCGCATGCCGGGCGAGGTCTACTCGATTGCGACATCCGACGCGGGTTCGGTGGCCGGATTCACGCACACGCTGAGCACCAAACTCGCCGCGGCTTGCGGGGTGCTGACCGCGGCGATCTCGCTGCTGGTGATCTCGGTACCACTCGGCCTGCTCGTCATCCTCGGCACTCCCCCGGTGCTGGCTCTCATGCAGGTGGTCAGTCGGCCGCTCGAACGCCGAGCCGAAACCGATCAGTGGCAGGGCGCCAAGGCCGGCGCACTAGCCGCGGATCTACTCTCCGGACTCCGATTCCTCTCCGGAATCGGCGCCGGAGATGCTGCAGCGCAGCGGTATCGGGGAGCCAGCCGGACTTCGTTGGTAGCTACCCTTCGCGCACAGAGATACCAAGCGATGTACTCCGCCGCGAACG
>NZ_JBEOXI010001066.1:0-1178 GCF_040296465.1 Streptomyces sp. NPDC002130 | reverse complement strand
GGCTCACCCGCAGACGTCATTGCAGCTGCGCGAACCACGTCCGACCACGTCAAGACGCTCCTGATCGTCGGACACGAACCCGGAATTCCCTGGACTGCACTCGATCTCGCATCGAACGAAAACTCCGAAGCGGCCCAACGTATCCGCGACAAGTTCCCGACTTCGGCGATCGCCGTCCTCTCCGTACCGGTGCCGTGGACCGACCTCGACGACTCCGTCGCGACGCTGCTCGAGTTTCACGTGCCTCGTTAGATCAACCACACCGCTAGAGCACCTCACGTAGCATGCGGTCCGAAAGTGCAAGCGCGTCACGGTCGTACGTCGACGTCGACGCCAACACTTCGTCGGCACCGGTCCGCTCGGCCAGATCGTGAAGTTGCTGCTTCACCTCGACGGGCGTCCCGTGGAGCGCCGACGCCATGAACGACTCGATCCGCCTGGCGTTTCGGTCACTGCGCGGGGCGTGCCTGATCTCGTCCGGTGACACCAGCGGCGGAAACTCCCCTGTCCGTGACGATTCTGCGAGTGCGTATGCCTCCGGGATCTGCAACTCACGCGCCGCGTCGGTGGTATCGGCAACCGCCACCTCGAGAGAGACCACCACATAGGGTTCGGGATGAGCGTCGGTGGCCCGGAAAGCCCGGCGGTACTCGTCCAGTGCATCCACCCGGCCGGTACCCCCGATTCCGAGTATCGGCCCACCCACGACCACCGGAAGCCCCAGTTGCGCTGCCACTTCCAGGCCCGTGCGCGTCGCGAGCACGAAGATCGGCACCCCGGTCTCCGACGCCGGCCGTGCCGTCACAGGCGCGGATCCGTCAAGGTAGCGCCGCACCTCTTCCAGATCCGACGCAAACGTGTCCGGAGCATCCTTGCTGCGTCGTAATGCCTGACGAACAGGCTCCGTGAATCCCAGCGATCGACCGAGGCCGAGATCGATTCGTCCCGGGTACAGAGCCTCCAGCATCAAGAACTGCTCGGCGACGATCAGTGGTTGGTGATTCGGCAGCATGACCCCACCGCTCCCGAGTCTGATCTCGCGCGTCTGCGCGCCGATCGCGGCGAGCAGTACTGCCGGCGACCCGCTCCCGATCCCGGGCACTGCGTGATGCTCGGCCACCCAGAACCGGTGGTAGCCGAGCGCGTCGGCGTGCGCGGCGCGTTCGACGGAATGCGTC
>NZ_JBEOXI010001065.1:0-1179 GCF_040296465.1 Streptomyces sp. NPDC002130 | reverse complement strand
TCGGAACCTCGACCGGCGGAACGCCGGCAATATCGCTTGCTGACGGGTGACCACGGTCCACGGCGATCAAACTCGCGAAGCGGCCGAACTGACGTGCAGCCAACAGCCACGCGAGATCGGCGCCCTCCCGGTGACCGACCAGATTCACCCAGGCGATGTTCAACTCGTCCAGCAGTACCACTGCCGAGGTCTCGTCGAGATTCTCGATCGATTCCACCGCGACGGTCCGCAGATCCGAATGATGCAGTCGCTCACACACATCGTCGTACAAGTCGACGGGGTCGCCCTTGCCGGGGAGCAGGAGTACCGCATGCTTGCTGACCGGCCCGTCGATCCGAACGGTGCACGAACCACTGCCCACCGCTACTCGAGTCAATTCCATGTCTGGAAACGGTACGCGATCCACACTGTGGAGGACCCTGGAGTCGACAGAAGTATGACCACTCATACATTCACACCACCGCTGCGAGCCCGATTTGTTCGCTCTGTACCACCTCGTTACCCCCTCCCTTCCGAGCGAAAGTGGCTTTCGGCGCATCTGAGGCGACCGATGTACCGTTCGCTCGGGTGGGGGGTGGGCCGAAGCACCGAGCGTCTGACCGGAGGAAGCGCCTCGGTCAGCTGGTCATCGACGTGCCTCGGCACCGGCGGCCGTGAGAAGCAGAACCAGTGCGTCCGCAGTGCGCGTGCAGAACGCGTCACCGTCGGCGAGGCCACTCGTGAGGCCCCGCACGATGGTGGTTGCAACGAGAATGTCGAAGGCCACATCGGCGGTCGACACGATTTCCGCGTCGGCCCGCTCGGGAAATTCGACACGCCCGCGCTCGGCGAGCGCGAGCCGGGCCGGGTCTTCCGATCTCCGAACCAGTTGTTCGTAGGCGCCGTCTTCTTGATGGTAGGCCGACAGCAGGCCGGGAATCGCTGCGCGCGTTGCCGGTTCGGCAACTCTCGCGAGGAACCATCTCGTCCAGGCCTGCATGTCGTCACGCAAATTCGACGTGGTCACCGGTAGCGCCGCATCCTGCATTCCGAAGACCGCATCCTCGATGATGGATTCCTTGGTCGCCCAGCGCCGATAAATTGCGGCAGTGCCCAGTTCGGCCCTTCGCGCGATGGCTGTGATCGTGGTCTTCTGGTAACCCTGCTCCGCCAGCAACTCGCGGGCGGCGGTGAGGATGG
>NZ_JBEOXI010001064.1:0-1180 GCF_040296465.1 Streptomyces sp. NPDC002130 | reverse complement strand
GCCGTCAAGCCGCCTCGACCGTGTCCACGCGCCGCGGAACATCGGCCTCCTGAAACGTGTCGGTGGGTGTGCGTAGTCTGGCCCACTATGAGCGAAGTCGTGTCACTGGCAGCTGCCCGTCGCATAGCGCTTGCCGCTCAGGGATTCGGCAAATCGCATCCCACGACGGTCACGCGTCGCAATCTGGTCGGCGTGATGGACCGGTTGCAGGTGCTGCAGATCGACTCGGTCAATGTCTTCGAGCGCAGTCACTACCTGCCGGTTTACGCTCGGTTGGGGGCGTACGACAAATCCAGACTCGATCAGCTCGCCTTCGCCCCCGGTGTTCACATGAAACCCCCATCTCCGAAGGTGCTGGACGGCAGCCCCGAGGTCTGCGTCCTCGGTGACGTTGAAAGGATCCCATGCACCGATCTCGTCGAGAACGCTGCGTCGTAGATGATTAGAGGTTCCGCCGAGAGGGATCGGTGAATTGCTCCGCATCAATCCAGGAAGGATGAAGCTGAACCACAGCGCGTAATCGGCGGTGAACCATGCGGTCAACAGGTTCTGAGTTCCGTTGTGGAATGCAAGTTTGGCCTGAACGCAAGCAGTGTTCTCGGGAAGCTTCGCGAAAGTTGCGACTACTCGACGTAATTGGAGTGGGTCGGGGGAATCTTCGGCGTCGTAGATCGTGACGATCTCGCCCGTCGAGAAATGCAGCCCGTAGTTGCATGCTTTCGGTTTGGTTCGTGGATCGGCCGCGGGCACCTTCAGAATGCTGACGACCTCGTCCACACCGGCGGCAAGCGCCGCTTCGATCGTGATGGCATCATCCTCCTCGAGTAGGAGCAGGACTTGCATCTTGTCTGCCGGATAATCGATCGCTCGCATGGCTGCGATGAGGTCGCCGACGACCTCCGGCTCGTTGTATGCGGGGACCAGAATGGTGTAGGTGGGAAGGTCGTCGTATGAAAGAGCAAGTGCCTCTTCGTCACTGATCGTCATGATCGAGGACGCATCAAGACCCCTCGTGAACAAGATCAAGCGGTCGACCATCGCCCAGATATATCCGATGGTGCAGATCAATGTCAGAGCGATGAGAGTTGGCGCGAGGAAGAAGACGAGGCTGACGGCAACCAACGCGAAGCCCACCAATAACACGTTTCGTTGCCACGGGTAGAAGGCAACCGAAGCGGAT
>NZ_JBEOXI010001063.1:0-1180 GCF_040296465.1 Streptomyces sp. NPDC002130 | reverse complement strand
GAAGCGACCGGTGGCGATCTTGTCGCGGTCGTCGACGCCTTGGTCGCTGAGCTGGGCACCTAGCAGGCTCACCGCGGGAAGGGCAGTTTCGCGGACTGAAAATCCGGGCATACCAACCGTTTGTCCAGTGGGTGTCCATATTCGGTTCACATGCCGTTTACTATTGTCCGGTGTTGATAGACAGTTGGTCCCAACGAGGGGACGCACCCGGACAATCTGATCGTTCGTGGTCGAGTTCTCATCGACTCCTTCTGATCGGCACAGCAGCATTGACCGCCCTGGTTCTGGGCGTGCAGGCGTTCGCGTCGTACAAGGGCTATCTCGGTCCGGTGGAAAGCCTCTTCGGTGACTACTTCCTCGTTCCCCGTTCGGCGACGATGCCCTGGGTCGGCCTCGCTCTCGCGCTGGTCGGGCTGAACAACAAAGAACGCATCTACGCGGTATCCGCGGCCGTCGTCATCGACGTGGTCGTCGGCGCGATCCGCTGGTTCTCGGGTGGACCGCTGACGATGGGCACCGGCGGCACCTGGGTTCTGACAGCCATCGCGGTGTACGCGGTGTGGAAGTTGTCCGGCGAGCGTCGACTCAGCGTTCTGCACGGCGTCGCTCTGGGCGCGTTGCTCATCATCGCGGCCAAGGTTGCCGAAACGTGGCTGGAGATCACCATTCTCGTCGGCACCGATGTCTGGGACGAGTACGTATTCCTCGCCGACCAGGCTCTCGGGAACCCGTCGTGGGTGATGGGTCAGATCGTCGACGCCATGGGCCCCGTCGGTGCCGCAGCGCTCGACTGGATCTACGTCGAACTACCCGTCGCAGTGATCGTGGTTGCTCTCTATCAAGTACGCAAGGGATGGCCGTCGCATCACCTGCTGCGAACGTTCCTGCTCATCGGGCTGATCGGCCCGATCTTCTACGTCCTGTTCCCGGTGGTCGGGCCGGTGTTCGCCTTCGGTCCGCGTGGTTTCGGATTCCAGATCGGTGACTACTGGCCGAATATCGTGCCCAACTTCGACTTCGCGTCGCCGTCGTCGCTGCCGTTCGACGACGCCGCACCGCGAAACTGCATGCCGAGCCTGCACACCGCGTGGGCGGTCGCGTTGTTCATCCACTCGCGCAGCGGACCGTGGTGGATTCGCAGCCTGGGATCGTTCTGGCTCGTCGCGACCCTGACGGCGAC
>NZ_JBEOXI010001062.1:0-1181 GCF_040296465.1 Streptomyces sp. NPDC002130 | reverse complement strand
GTGACGAACCGGTCGATCCCGACATGTCCGTCAACGATCCGCGCGGCCCGAGCATCGACAGCATCAACACCGCGAAAAAGGGTGGCAAGACCAAAGGTGGTGTCGAACGCTTGGCGCACCGCGCATGTAACACCAAGAAGGGTGCGGTCAAACCTGTTGTGGAGTGGCCGGATCGGTTGTTCGTCGTGGATCCCGCTCCGATCATCGGGGTCGTCGAGCAGCTCGAGCGCAAGGGTGGTCGCGTCGCCGTCGCTCGTTGCCCGGGCAAAGACGATGCCCAGGAAGCGTCGGACTGGTTGATCGACAGGTTGTCGCGACTGGCTCCGTCGCTGAATGTGGTAACGAGCATCGACGCCGCGGGCGGGGGTTACCTGTTGGTCCTCAAAACCGTGTAGTAGCTCGGTTCTGAGTGCCGTCTTTCGCGGTACCTGTTCCGCCTCCAGTGTCGTCGGGGTACGGTCGAACCGAACATGAATCCGGTTTCGAGTGCGAAGGAATCCCGATGAACCTGGCATTGACCGACGAGGAACTAGCGTTCCGCGACGAGATGCGGACGTTCTTCCGTACGCAAATCCCCGCGGACATCAGGGAGGCGTACGCCCACGGCGAGGAATTGGGGCGCGACCGTATGGTCGAGGCGCAGCAGATCCTCAACGCTCACGGTCTGGCGGTACCGCACTGGCCGGTCGAGTGGGGCGGCAAGGACTGGACCCCGGTCCAGCACAACATCTGGCTCGACGAACTTCAGCTTGCGTCGGTCCCCGAACCGTTGGCGTTCAACGCCAACATGGTCGGTCCGGTCATCGCAGCCTTCGGCTCGCAGGAGCAGAAGGAGAAGTTCCTTCCCGCGACCGCCAACCTCGACATCTGGTGGTGCCAGGGATTCTCCGAACCCGAGGCCGGCTCAGACCTCGCGTCGCTCAAGACCCGCGCGGTCCGCGACGGCGACGACTGGGTCATCAACGGTCAGAAGACGTGGACGACGCTGGGACAGTACGCCGACTGGATCTTCTGCCTCGTGCGTACCAATCCCGATGCGCCCAAGCGTCAGGCCGGCATCTCGTTCATCCTGGTCGATCTCAAGACGCCTGGCGTCACGGTCCGCCCGATCAAGCTGATCGACGGCGGCTACGAGGTCAACGAAGTGTTCTTCGAGGACGTCCGTGTGCCGGGAGAGAACC
>NZ_JBEOXI010001061.1:0-1181 GCF_040296465.1 Streptomyces sp. NPDC002130 | reverse complement strand
AACCATGCTCACGTTGAACGGCAACGGGTTGGGTACCGACGCCAACTGCATTTCCTCGGAATAAATGTGGCGCTGTACCGGAGTCCAGTCCTTGCCGCCCCATTCGACCGGCCAGTGCGGAACCGCCAGTCCGTGAGCGTTCAGAATCTGTTGGCCCGAAACGATGTCTTCACGCGTCAGCTTTCCGAATCCTGCTGCACGTGCACGAAGTTCGGGCGAAAATTCCGTGGTGAAGAACTTTCGCATCTCCTCGCGGAACGCAACTTCCTCACCGGTCAATTCGAGATTCATGTGGAGTCTGCTTTCTTATGTCAGGAATTCAGAACAAGATTCGTGCGACGGTCTGCGCAACAACGGCGGGCTTGTCCACGCCTTCGATCTCGACGGTGTTGGTAATCTGACTCTGCATCGAACCGTTCGGCAACTCTTCGATCGCGGAGAGCACTGCAGTGTTTCGAACCTTGGCTCCGACAGGCACCGGACTCGGGAATCGAACCTTGTCGGACCCGTAATTGATGACCATCTTCGCCCCGTCGATGCGGTACACGGACTTCGACAGAAGCGGCAGGAGCGAGAGGGTCAGATACCCGTGGGCAATCGGACCACCGAAAGGTGATTCACGCCTTGCCCTTTCGTCGTCGACGTGGATCCACTGATGATCACCGGTCGCGTCGGCGAATTGATGGACCATCTCGCGGGTGACCTCGACCCACTCGCTCGAGCCCAGCATTTCACCGACCGCCCCCAGGAGATCTGACTTGTTCTCGAACACCCGTGTCATCTGATCCTCCACGTTCCCGAACACTGTTAGGTTAATTGGATAATAAACTCACAGTGTAAGGTTGTCCAGTACTCAGACGAAAGGTTTCTGTGCGATGGCGCGACCGCGGGTTCCACTACTGAGCAAGCCGATCATCAGGGACACCGCCCTGAAACTGGTGGACGAGCACGGTTTGACAGACTTCTCGATGCGCAAACTCGCCACCGTCCTCGGCGTGCAGGCACCGTCGCTGTACAGCCATTACGCCAACAAGGACGAATTACTGGACGACGTCGCGAACGTCATCATGGAGTCCGTCGACGTGAGCGGCTTCGACTCAGACGATTGGCGCGGTGCGCTGCGCACGTGGGCGCGGTCCTACCATGCGGCCCTGGGCAAGCATCCCAACATCGTTCCCTAC